>JAKFUQ010000054.1 GCA_021732645.1 Rhizobacter sp.
CATTTCACAGCGGCTGTTGGAGGCGCACCGGCTGCTGATTTCGCGTGCGCAGCCCGGCCGCACAGTGCTGGTGGGCAGCACGCTGGCGATGCCTGTGCGGCTGGCGCAGGAAACCCACGGGCTGCCGACAGCGATGGTGCACCTGTCGCCGGTGTGCATGTGGTCGGCGCAGGCGCCGGCGGTGCTGCCCGGGCTGGGCGACCTGAGCGGCTGGCCGCCCGCGCTGGTGCGGCTGATCCAGTCGGGGGTGGAGCGCCTTTTCATCGACCGCGTGGTGGCGCCTGGCTTCGACCGCATCCGGCATGACCTGGGGCTGCCACCGTTGCGCCGCGTGTTGAGCCAGTGGATCAACAGCCCAGACCGCGTGGTGTGCGCTTGGCCCGACTGGTTTTCACCGAAGCAGCCTGACTGGCCCGCGCAGGCGGTGACCACCGGCTTTGCCCGCTGGTCGGGCACAGCGGCGCAGTCGCTCGACCCTGTGCTGCTGAGCTTCCTGAACGCAGGCCCGGCACCCATCGGATTCACCCCTGGCTCGGCGATGGCACAAGGCCGCGATTTCTTCGCGCGGGCACTGGCATCGTCTGCCGCATTGAAGCAACGCGCGCTGCTGATCACGCCCTATGCCGACCAACTGCCCAACCCGCTGCCACCCCACGCTCACGCGGTGAGCTATGCACCCTTCGATGCGCTGCTGCCCCGGCTGGGCGCGCTGGTGCATCACGGCGGCATCGGCACCACCGCGCAGGCGCTGGTCGCCGGCCTGCCGCAAGCGGTGCTGCCTTTCGCACACGATCAGTTCGACAACGCCACAAGGCTGGTCAAGCGCGGCGTGGCGCTGCGGCTGACGGCGCGCAGTTCGGTGCGGCAGTGGACGGAGACGCTGGAGCGGTTGCGCAAGGATGCATCGATTGCCGCAGCCTGCCAGCGACACGCAGCGCTGACGGCCGAAGACAGCGATGCGGCAGATCGCATTGCCGAATTGATCGAGGCGGTGCGGTGCGGTGCGAGCACATCGCACCGCGCGTAGGACAACCCGCCACCCGGGGTCCCGTCGCCGTCCGATGGCCGTGCGGCATCGCGACGCCCACACTGGCGTGGCTGTATCAACGTCGGCGGCAGTCACGGCGACCCTTTTTGATTGCCTTCACATGGTGCTTCTGATGAACAAGATCTTGAAAATGGCAATGGCCCTCGGTGGCTTGGCGATGGCGGCCCAAGCCGTCGCGCAGGTGACCTTCTACGAGAACGCGGGCTTCCAGGGTCGCTCCTTCACCAGCGAGCGCCCGGTCAACAACTTCGAGCGGATCGGCTTCAACGACCGCGCCTCGTCGGTCGTGGTGCAGGGCACCCGTTCGACCCGATGGGAGGTCTGCGAAGACCGGCGCTTCAGTGGCCGTTGCGTCGTGCTGCGGCCGGGCCAGTACCCGTCGTTGTCCGCGATGGGCCTGAACGACCGGGTCTCATCGGCGCGCGCCGTCGACCGCAATGCGCGGGTAGACGACGACCGCTACGCACCGGCACCGCCGCCGGTGCAGATCAGTCAGCTGGTTTTCTACGAGGAAGAAGGCTTTCGTGGCCGCACTTTCACCGCAGATGCGGCCATCGCCAACATGCGCCGCAGCGGCTTCAACGACCGCGCCTCGTCGGTGGTGGTGCGTGGCAACCGGTCCGATCGGTGGGAGGTCTGCGAAGACCGGCGCTTCAGCGGCCGATGTGTCGTCTTGCGACCGGGCCAGTACCCATCGCTGTCGGCCATGGGCTTGAACGACCGGGTGTCGTCGGCACGCAGCGTGGAGCGCAACGCGCGGGTCGAGGACGAGCGCTATGCGCCGTTGCCGGTGATCGCGCGTGACTACAGCCGACGTAAGAACGAGCGCCTGTACGAAGCCGAGGTGACCTCGGTGCGGGCCGTGGTCGAAGAGACAGGCCAGCGGTGCTGGGTCGAACGCGAGCAGGCCATGCAGGAGCGCGGCAACAGCGTCAACGTACCCGGCGCCTTGCTGGGTGCGGTGATCGGCGGCATCCTCGGCCACCAGGTGGGCGGAGGCTCCGGCAAGGACATCGCCACCGGTGTCGGCGTCATCGCCGGCGCGGCCATCGGCAGCCAGGTGGGGCGCAACGACGATGCCCAGCAGGTGGTGACCGAGCAGAACGTGCAACGCTGCCGCCAGACGAATGCGCAGGCACGCCCCGCCTACTGGGACGTGACCTACGACTTCCGGGGCCAGGAGTACCGGGTGCAGATGACCCAGCCGCCGGGCAACACCGTGACCGTCAACGCCCAAGGTGAGCCGAGGGCCTGAATCCGCACAGGCTCATCGACCTGGGTGTCTCCGCACGCGGCCGACATCCAGCGGTGTCGGCTGCTCGCCTCATGCCCACTCGATCGTCGCCGGCGGCTTGCTAAGAGAGCCACCGTTCGACCAGCTGCCCAACCCGCTGTCGCCCCACGCCCACGCGGTGGGCTATGCACCCTTCGACGTACTGCTGCCTCGGCTGGCTGCACTGGTGCACCACGGCGGTATCGGCACCACCGCACAGGCGCTGGCCGCAGGCCATGCTGCAGTTTTGCGTCTGACCAATTCGACAACGCCACAAGACTGGTCAAACGCGGCGTGGCGCTGCTGCTGACAGCACGCAGCTCGGTGCGGCAGTGGACGGAGACGCTGGGGCGGCTGCGCAACGAGGCATCGATTGCCGCAGCCTGCCAGAGGTTGCCGCAACGCCGCTCAATGTTGGTTCAGGTACCTCGTCGAATTCACCTTGAAATTCAAAGGCCCGGCAGCGCTGGCAAAGAACGTCCTGCTATAACTGTTCTTGATGAAGGTCAGTGAAATCCTGCGAATGCTCCAAGCCGATGGTTGGCATTTGGTTGCAACGCGCGGGAGTCATCGCCCATTTAAGCACGCGAGCAAGCCTGGCCGCGTTACTGTTCCTGGCAAACCCAGCGATGATCTGGCACCCGGCACATAGAACAGTATTCAGAAGCAGGCTGGTCTGAAGTCGTGAGGTCTTATGCGCTACGCCATCGTCATTGAAAAGGCCGCGGGTAACTACTCCGCGTATGTCCCGGATCTTCCGGGATGTGTAGCCACCGGGGCTACTGTCGCCGAAGTCGAAGCCGAAATTCGAGAAGCCATCGTCTTCCACGTCGAAGGCCTACGCGAAGACGGAATGCCTATTCCCGACGGTGCTAGTCAGGTCGAATACATCGAGGTCGCGGCGTAAGAGTCAGTCGGTTCGTTGGGTCACCGAATGCCGCGGGCTTCGGCTGATGACGTCCAATCTGACATTTGCCTGGCTCACCGGGGTGTCGCAGAGGCCCCGATCAAGGCATCGATCTGTTGCGCCATGCGCTGCGCGGCGCCGCGGTGTCGGCTGGCGAAACCCAGGGCGCGATCAGCGTTGGGATGTGCCTCCTCCGGCACCGTCGATGCATTGCGTTGGTCTTGCCCTGGCGGGGCCAACATCTCCATCGCCAAACGGACCGCTTGCTCGATGTCGACCACCCGCATCGCTGCGCCTTCACGCTGTGCCAGTTCAGCCGCATCAGCAAAGTTGTAGGTGTGCGGGCCCATCAGCACCGGGCAGCCGCAGGCAGCGGCTTCGATCAGGTTCTGGCCGCCCAGCGGCTCGAAGCTGCCGCCGAGCAGTGCCACCTGCGCGCAGCTGAAATAGGCGGCCATCTCGCCGATGGAGTCGCCCAGCCACACATCGGCCTGCGCGGCTTCGGGCGGCGGGGTGTGGTCCCAGGTGCTGCGGCGCACGGTGGTGAGCCCACTGCCCGCGATCAGTGTGGCCACCTCGTCGAAGCGTTGCGGGTGACGGGGCACGATCAGCAGCAGCGGGCTTGGGTGCGTGTCCGTTGCGGGCTGCTGCTGGCGCATCAGGTTCCAGGCCGACAGCAGCGCCGCTTCCTCGCCTTCGCGCGTGCTGGCCGCATCGGCCACGTTGAACCAACGCGCGCTGGTGCACCCCGGCGGCATTGACACTATCGCGGAGGCGCAGGCCTGCCGCAAGCCGTGCTGCCGTTTGCACACGACCAACTCGACAACGCCACAAGGCTGGTCAAACGCGGCGTGGCGCTGCGGCTGAAGGCGCACAGTTCAGTGCAACAGTGGACAGCCACGATCGACCGCTTGCTGCACGAGCCAGCCATCGGGTCGGCCCGCCAACAACACGCGCGGCTGATGGCCGACGAAAGCGATGCAGCCGAGGCGCGCCGCCCTGGCCTCATCCCCCGCCGCGCTTGTCACCCCCTGAAAGGGGATACCTGTCAAACCTTACAGGGTACCGGGTTGAGGGGGTATCCGAACCGCCGCGGGCTGGGCAGACTGCCGTGCGGAACATTTCGACACATCACTGGGAAGGACGCCGAATGTCAGGTTTGGAAGGTGCTCTGGCGGTTGACGATGACGCAGACGAGGCCGCCGACCATCGTGGTGCCGCAGCGGCGACTCAGGCTCCAGCAGCCGCGGTGCCGCACACCGGCTTGCAGGCGCTGAGCTTGATCGCTCGCCTGCACCACCTGGCGGCCGACCCTGCCACGCTGGCGCATCAGCTGGGCTGGTCAGCCGACCAACCGTTGGGCATCAACGACTTGCTGCTGGCAGCCCGGCACATCGGCCTGAAGGCCAAACTCAGCCGCACCACCGCTGACCGACTGAGCCTCGCGGCGCTGCCCGCCTTGGCTGTGTTGAAAGCCGACGGCGGCGGCCCGCCGCGCATCGTCGTGCTGGCCCAATGCGACGGCCAGCGGGTGCTGTTTCAAGACTCGGCGGGTACCACAGCGCAGTCGCCATCGAACGGTGCGCGCCCGACGATCGAGCCGCTGGAAGTCTTTGCCAGTCAATGGACGGGCGAGTTGATCCTTGTCACCAGCCGCGCCTCGATGGCCGGCGAGTTGGCGAGGTTCGATTTCAGCTGGTTCATCCCCAGCCTCGTCAAGCACCGCCGCTTGTTTGGCGAAGTGATGGCGATCAGCTTGTTTTTGCAGTTGTTCGCGCTGGTCAGCCCCTTGTTCTTTCAGGTGGTGATGGACAAGGTGCTGGTGCACCGCGGCCTGACCACGCTCGATGTGCTGGTGATCGGCCTAGTTGTGGTGGTGGTGTTCGAGAGCCTGCTAACCGCGCTGCGCAGCTATGTGTTCAGCCACACCACGAGCCGCATCGACGTGGAGTTGGGCGCGCGCCTGTTTCGCCACCTGGTGAACCTGCCCTTGGCCTACTTCCAGGCGCGCCGCGTCGGCGATTCTGTC
>JAKFUQ010000047.1 GCA_021732645.1 Rhizobacter sp.
ACCGGCACAGCGCACGCGACACGCTGTTCGGCGTGGTCATGTTCGGTGCGGCGGCGGTGGTGATGCTGACGCTGGCCTGGGTGTTGTGGGACATCGTCCGCCAGGGCGTGCCGCTCTGGTCGGCGAGCTACCTGCTTGACGAACCCGCCAACGCCGGGCGCAGCGGCGGCATCGCGCCGATTCTCGTGGCCACGCTGGCCATTTTGGCGGTGGCGCTCGCCGTCGCACTGCCGATGGGCGTGGCGACGGCTGTGTGGCTGGTCGAGTTTTCCGGCGTGCAGGCGGGCCGTGTGCGGCTCGCCCTTGACGCGCTGGCCGGTGTGCCTTCGATCGTCTTCGGCCTCTTCGGCAGCGCGTTCTTCGGCGTGTTTCTCGGGCTGGGTTTTTCGATACTCTCGGGTGGGCTCACACTCGCGTGCATGGTGCTGCCGCTGCTGATACGAACCACCGAAGCCGGGCTGGCCGCCTTGCCGAACGACTGGCGGCGCGGCGGTGCGGCACTCGGCATGTCGCGCACCAGCCTGGTCGTGCATGTGCTGCTGCCGGCGGCGGCACCCGCCATCGCCGCAGGCACCATGCTCGGCGTCGGACGCGCCACCGCCGAGACCGCAGCGCTCATCTTCACCAGCGGCTACGTGGACCGCATGCCCGAGTCGCTGCTCGATTCGGGCCGTTCGCTGGCGGTGCACATCTTCGACCTGTCGATGAACGTCGCAGGCGGTGACCGCGCCGCTTATGCGGCCGCCGGGGTGCTGGTGGTGTTGATCGTCATCATCAACCTGCTCGCCACCACGCTCGGCGAGCGCTGGTCGCGGCAGGTGGCGCGCGCATGACGCTGAACGCGGCGGCTGCGGCTTACACCCTGGGCCAGGTCGAGCCGGGTGCGCCGTGCTGCACCCCGGTACCGCTGTTGCGCGTGCGCGAACTGGCGGTGGCGTACCACGGGCAAACGGTGCTGAGCGGCGTGTCGCTCGACATCCACAAGGGCTGCATCACTGCGCTGATCGGGCCCTCGGGCTGTGGCAAGACCTCGCTGCTGCTGGCCCTGAACCGCATGAGCGACCTGGTTCCTGGCACCCGCGTGCGCGGCAGCGTGCAACTCGGCGAGCACGACATCAACGCTGCGGACTGCGACGTGCGTGCGCTGCGTCAACGGGTCGGCATGATCTTCCAGAAGCCCAATCCGTTTCCGCTGTCGATACGCCGCAACCTCGAACTGCCGCTGCGTGAACAAGGCCTGCGTCGGCCGGACGAGCTGGCGCACCGCGTCGAATGCGCACTCACCGACGTGGGGCTGTGGTCGGAAGTGCGCGACCGGCTCGACGCACCAGCGCTCGGCCTGTCGGGGGGTCAGCAACAGCGCTTGTGCATCGCCCGCGCGCTGGTCTTGCGCCCCGAGGTGCTGCTCATGGACGAGCCCTGCTCTGCGCTCGACCCGCTGTCGTCGGGCGTGGTCGAAGACCTGATCGTGCGGCTGCGCGGCACCTACACCGTGGTCATCGTCACCCATAACCTGGCGCAAGCGCGTCGCATCGCCAATTACGCGGCGTTTTTCTGGATGACCGAGCGCGTGGGCCAACTGATCGAATTCGGCCAGTCGCAGCGCCTGTTCGAATCCCCGCGCGACGAGTTGACAGCTGCTTACTTGGCCGGTGCGCGCGGATGAATCGATGGTGCAGCCGAATGAGGGCGTGCGGTGCCGCCGTCGTGGCGTTGCGTCGCTGAATTCTCAAGGGCTGGCAGCTTGCCAGCACTGCCCGGTTGAGCACGCAGGTCGGTGGCGGAGGCTGGTGCCTGCGCTGGCGGCATCAGTGCCGTGCGACGCGCACCGTCAGGCAGTTGTTCCCGTCCACACGCTGATAGACCGCCGACCGTGCGCACTTACGCACCAGCATCACGCCCAGTCCGCCGGGCACCGCGTCGTCGATCGAGGTCGGTGCGACCGGCGGCGGCGCCTGCAGCGGATCGAAGGGCACGCCGTCGTCCTCGAAGCGCAGCACGACGTCGTCGGCGTCCAGCTGCACCGCGAGCTGAATCAGGTGTTCGGCGTGGTCAGTGTGGGCGTGCCAGATCACATTCATCAACGTCTCCTCGAGGATCAGCTCGACGTTGAACACCAGCTTCGGCGTCGGCGAGTGCTGCTGCAGCCAGTGGATGACCCGGGTACGGGTCTCGTCCAGCGCCTCTCGGCGGTTCGCCAGGGTCAGCAGCAGGCGATCGCTGCCACCTGCGGCGGGCGTCGATGCCGTATCGATCATGGTGAGCCTGCCGTGCGCCGCGACGCAGCGTCCGCGCCGGAGGCTAGGCCCAGAGCTTGGAGATCGCCTCCGCCTCGGTCGCCGCCACCGGGATGATCTGGTCGAGCGCCACATGGTCGAGCACGCTTTGCACCATCTCCGAGGCACCGAACAACACCACCTTGGCGCCCTTCGCGTGCAGCGCCCGCTCGCTGGAGATGAACATCCGGATGCCCATCGACGCCAGAAAACTCACCTTCGACAGATCGACGACGGCCGGGCGACCGATCGCCGCGAGCGCTGCCGTGAAGCGGATTTCGACGCGATCGACGCCCGGAGAATCGAGGCGTCCGGCCAGCCGGATGCAGGTCACGTTGCCGTCCAGCTCGCTGATGTCCATGTCCATGTCTGAATTTCCTTGAGGCGGGTGTGAGGGGCGGGCTAGATCCGCAGGGGTTGCGAGCGGTTTAACAGGGCTTGCGTGACAAGAGTATGGCCATGCCGTTACACGAACGTGACGACCAGCATCGAAAAATCATCGTCCAGCGCGCCGGGGCGGGCCACGTCCTGCACGGCCCGGTACAGGCGCTCGGGCTCGCCGACGCCTGGCACCGCCGGGCGCCGCAGCAGCGGCAGGAAGTCCTGCAGGCTCCATTGAGTGCCTTCCTTGGTCACCACCTCGAAAACGCCGTCGCTGAACACGTACAGCACGCTGCCCGGCTGCACCTCGACGCTGTCGGAGACAAATTTGGCTTCGGGCAGCGCGCCGATCATCAGGTTGCGGGTCTGCAGCGGCACCATTTCCTGGCGTGAGGGCTCGGCCAGGTACGACGGGTGGTGACCGGCCGACGAGTAGCGCAGCTGGCGCGTCAGCGGCTCGTAAACGCCGTACCAGATCGAGAAGTACATCCCACCGTGGCTTTCCATCTGGAACATCGCGTTCAGGCGGTGCAGCACCTGCGCCGGATCGCGGAAGTCGGTGTTCGGCAAGGCGCGTTGCCTGAGCACGTTCATCACCGACACGCTGTGCATCGCCGCACCGGCACCGTGGCCCGACACATCGACCACGTAGCCGGCGAAGCAGTGTTCGTCGAGTTGCTGGTAGCCGAAGGCGTCGCCACCGAGCTTGGTCGAGGGCATGAAGAACCAGTCGGTGCGCACCGGGCCATCGCGGATCGGGGCCGGCAGCAGGGCCTTCACGTAGCTGCTGGCCTTTTCGAGATCGCGATCGAGTTCGAGGGATTGTTCGAGCTCGCTCTCCAGGCGGTACTCATGCTTGAGCACATTGGCGCCGAGTTGCAGCAAGCCGCCGCTGGGCAGGCGGCCCTCTTCGCGCACCCGCTTGCCATCGACGAAGCAGCCGTTGGTCGATTGCAGGTCGATGACGACGGCGTCCACCTCGCCCGCCAGCACACTGACCTGGCAATGTCGGCCCGACACCTCGGCGTCGGGCAGCACGAATTCGCAGGTCATCTTGCGGCCGATGGTGATCGGATCGTGGCCGAAGCGCAGTCGACGCCCTTTTTGGCTGCCTTCGACCGCCACCAGGAAGTGCTCCCGCTTCTCCTGCGGCAGCTGGGGAGCGATGCTCGACAGGGTGATCGTCAGGAGCGTCTGGTCCGACATCGGATCCACGCCGGAAGGGGGGCTGCTTGTCACGATGAGCCTTCGAAGGTCTGTCTGTGGGCAGGATCGGCGGAAACAACCGCTTTGCGACATCGAATGAGATGCAAAACGGGTGCCAGAATCCGGACTGTAAGTGGTTGTGTGCTGGCTGTCGCCTGTCGGCTCGTCCGACCGCGAGTGATGTTCACATGGAGCTCGAACCGATGTCTGCGCATCCTGCCGAAGGGTCGTCCGCCGCCTCGCCACCGATGCCCGACGCCGATGCCCCCACATTGCTGACGCCCCAGGTGCCGACGATGGCCCGCCGCGCCCAGGAGCCGGTGGCCGAATCGGCGGCCACCTTGCCGGGCCGGACGGCCGTCGATGGCGAGACGCTGCAGCAGGTGGGGCGCTACCGCATCCACGATCGGCTGGGCCGCGGCGGCATGGCCACCGTGTTCAAGGCCCACGACCCGGGCATCGGGCGCGACGTGGCGATCAAGTTCCTGCATGCCTCGCTGTGCGAGGAGCCCGAGTACCGCGCGCGTTTCTTGAGCGAGGCGCGTGCGGCCGGTGGCTTGTCGCACCCGAACATCGTCACCGTGCACGACGTCGGCGAAATCGATGGCCGGCCCTACATGGCGATGGAGCTGCTCGACGGCCAGACGCTCAGCGAGGTGATCGCCGGTGGCCCGCCGCAGTCGATCCGCGATGTGGTGGTGATGGGCGTCCAGCTGGCCCGTGCGCTCGATTACGCCCATACACGCGGCATCGTGCACCGCGACATCAAGCCCGGCAACATCATGCAGGTCCGCGGCACGAAAACGGTGAAGGTCACCGACTTCGGCATCGCCCACATCGAGTCGGCGGGGGCCGAACAGCGCACCCGGGCCGGCGACATCCTCGGCACGCCGCAGTACATGTCGCCGGAACAGGCCAAGGGCGAACGCCTCGACGGCCGCTCCGACCTGTTCTCTGCCGGCATCGTGCTGTACCAGATGCTCACCGGCCAGCGGCCGTTCAAGGGCGACAGCCTGGTCTCGCTGGCGATGCAGATCACCAACGCCGAGCCCAAGCCGATCGAGCAGCTGCGCCCCGAGGTGCCGGCTGCCGTGCGTCGCATCGTGGCGCGCTGTCTCGCGAAGTCGCCCGATCGCCGCTACCGCAGCGGCAAGGAACTGGCCGAGGCCTTGACCAAGGTGCTGACCGAGATCGACGCCGCCGAGCTGGAAAAGAGCCGCCAGCGCATCGTGCCGCTGCGGGTGAAGTGGGCCGCAACGATGGCCCTGATCGTGGCCGTGGTGATGGCGCTGACCGCGACCGTGATCAACCAGCGGCAGTACGCCGCGATGATCAATCAGGCCACCGATTACGGCGCCTCGCTCGCGCGCTTCATCGCGGCGTACTGCCG
>JAKFUQ010000251.1 GCA_021732645.1 Rhizobacter sp.
GCACCTTGACGATGGCTGCACGCCCTGAGGTCATGCGGGGCCGCCGGGTGCGCACATCCATGTGTTTCGGATCTGGCGTGCCGACGGGCCCGAACAAGCGCACATCGACCTCAGGCAGTGGCTTGAAAGCCGCCTCGATCAACGGGCGCACATCGGCCCAGTCCAACCCTCCGTTTCCGCATCCCAGCGGTGGAATGGCAATTGAGCGTATGCCAAGCCTCCGCACCTGCACCACCAGATGGGCCAAGCCGTCGCGAATGAACTCGATCTTCGAAGCGCCGCGCCAGTGGTCTTTGGTAGGGAAGTTGATGATGTAGTTCGGCTTGACCAGGCCGCCCGAGTCGTGGACGAACATGCGGCCAGGCCGCACCAGGCCTTGCTTGCAGGCCGCAGCGTACTCGGTGAAGTTGACCGGCCACTTGTTCTTGAACTGCAGCGCGATGCCCTTGCCCATCACGCCGACACAGTTCACCGTGTTGACGATCGCATCCACGTCGTCCTGCTTGAGCAGATCACCCTCGGTCAGCTTGATCACGGGGTCTTGTCCTCAGAAATACCAGCTTGGCATCACGTCTACCGCCAATGCTACGCCCGCCTTGGCCAGCATCGCCTGCACCTGCGCCTGACGCGCCGCGTCCATCACCCCGAGCCGAGTCATACACGACAACGGCGTGTCGTCCTTGACCAGAAACTCCGCCTGCCGACGTTCCATGCGATCCGCGTATCGCGCCTCAGCGGCGGTGTTCTGCCAGTAGCGACAGAAGCCATCGAGCTGCGGTGCTTCGGTCAACAAATCCCAGGCCACCGCGGAATCGAGGTCAGCCAAATCAGTGTGCGGCGTGCTGAATGCCAGCGTGGCATTGCGGTCGTAGAACACAAAAAGCCGCCCGAGTCCGACGACGTACTGCACCGTAGTTTCGAAATGAACGATGTCGCCCTGGCGCCAAGGGCACCCCGCCACACGGCCTCCGTTGATGGCATACAGCATCGGCGAGCGCGGCGCGAAGTAGAACGGCACGAAATCGTGCACCAGCCCGCCGGGCGGGTCGGGCACCGGCCGACCCGCGCGAGCGCCCTGCGCCCCAGCGTGCGCGATGTTTTGGTAGTTGATGCCCACCGTTGCGCCCTGGTTCTTCGACAGCAAGGCTCCTGTGGCCAGAATCGCCGGCAGATTGGCGATGGCCGTAATGTGGAAGAGACGCGTTGGATGGGGTGCGCGCAACTGTTAAACACCAAGACTGGGCGGACTCACAGATACGGAAGTAGTTTTGCGTCCTTCATACGACATCAGAATCATCGGCTTCGCGTTATCCAGGTCAGTCTGCGTAGTTAGCGAAAGCTCCAGATCGCCGGTACCCCAATGCCCTTGTTGACGAACATCCCGACCGTTTTGAGGCATCCGCTCCAACTGATCGGGGTTTAGGTGTAGGTACAGCAGCAGTCGACTCTTTTGCGGCACGACCGTGGCGAAGTTCTTAAGTCGCTTGTAGGCCACATAGAGTTTCAACTCCTTGCGCTGCACGTCATCACCCAGCGACACGATGTAGCCTTCAAGGGACGCGAGCAGTTCGCTGAACTGCAGCGATAGCACCGGCAACCATTCTGCGAAAGTTCGATCACTAATTTGGGGCTTTTTCGATGCTGCCTCAATCTTCGGTGACCTCATCGCTTTGCCGCTGGTACCGCGTCCATTGCTGGCGCTGGCAGCGTTCGCCAGTTCAAGAAGCAGCAGCTCTTCTCCGAATCGACGATAGCGAATCAACTCGATGTTGCGGTTTATCTGCTGCACCGCATGCGCGTCGTACTTGGTGAAGTCTGCAGCGATGCAAACGAGGCGCGGCGCACTCCAATCGATTCGATCCGCAGCCCCTTTTCCAAGTTTGTCCATCACCAGCAGCGTGAACTCGGCTTGATGATCCATCAGCCAGTCAAGGTAAAACAGGCCCTGGTTGATGACGTTCTCCCCCATCGAACGCTTGTATTCGAGGATGACCGGACAGTCATTTTCATCGATCCCGAGCGAATCAATACGACCGGCGTGAGTCTTGCCCGTAGGGTATTCGGTATCAAGAAAACGGATTCGTAGCAACGCCTCAAGATTGGCCTCGATCAGCAACTGCAGCGGCTTTTCCAAATCAGACGCGTCGCCTTGCAGTTCCGTGGCCTTCCCATTGATTAGGCGAAACAGGGTGATGTCGCTCATCGCAAAACTCCGAATACTGGTTCCTTCAAATTACCGTTTGCGACGCACCGCCAGCACTTGTCGCTCAGCTATGGTCATCGCCTGATCGTCGGTAAGCATGGCCTGCGCTCGCGCACGCAGCACAACTTTGCGCACCGCCCGATGCAACCTTCTGTCGCGAAAACCCGGGGCCTTTCTGACTGGTAAACCGGTGGTCTGATCGCGCTGCACAGATGCCTCCCTGAGTTACGGATATTGGAGAGCGCAGATTCACGCCGTCAACAAGGGCATCACATCAACACAATGTCATACCGCTCCGGCGACCCGGCGTTCTCGGCGCGCAGCGAGATCGGCTTGCCGATGAAATCGCTGAGGCCGGCGAGGTGCTGGCTTTCTTCGTCGAGCAGCATTTCGACGACCGCTGGCGTCGCGATGATGCGGAATTCCTTCGGGTTGAACTGTTTCGCCTCGCGCAGGATCTCGCGCAGGATGTCGTAGCAGACGCTGCGCGCGGTCTTCACCTGGCCCTTGCCTTCGCAGGTGGGGCACGGCTCGCACAGCATGTGGGCCAGCGACTCGCGGGTGCGCTTGCGGGTCAGCTCCACCAGCCCCAGCTGGGTGAAGCCGCTCACCGTGACCTTGGTGCGGTCGCGTGCCAGCTGCTTCTTGAATTCGGTCAGCACCGCGGCCTGGTGCTCTTCGCGCGTCATGTCGATGAAGTCGACGATGATGATGCCGCCCAGGTTGCGCAGCCGCAGCTGGCGGGCAATGGTCTGCGTGGCTTCGAGGTTGGTCTTGAAGATGGTGTCGTCGAAGTTGCGCGCGCCCACATAGCCGCCGGTGTTCACGTCCACCGTGGTCAGCGCCTCCGTCTGGTCGATGACGAGGTAGCCACCTGACTTCAAATCGACCCGCCGCGTCAGCGCACGGGCGATCTCTTCGTCGATGTTGAACAGGTCGAAGATCGGCCGCTCGCCCTTGTACAGCGCCAGCTTGTCCACCGAGGTCGGCGTGTAGGCCTCGCCGAAGGCCTTTAACGCGTCGTACTGCAACTTCGAATCGATGCGAATGGCCTGCGTGGCCTCGTGCGCCAGGTCGCGCAGCACGCGCTCGACCAGGTTCAAATCCTGGTGCAGCAACGTGCCGGGCGGCGACTTGAAGCTGCGCTCGCGGACCGCCTTCCAGGTCTTGCGCAGGTAGGCGATGTCGTCGGCCAGTTCGGCGTCGGTCGCTTCTTCGGCATTGGTGCGCAGGATGAAACCGCCGGTGGGGCCGCTGCCTTCGGGCACCTGCGCCAGCACCGCCATGCGGGTGCGCAGCTGCTCGCGCACCTCGTGCGAGCCGATCTTCTGGCTGATGCCGATGTGGTCGTCTTGCGGCAGAAACACCAGCAGGCGCCCGGCAATGCTGATCTGCGTCGACAGCCGCGCGCCCTTGGTGCCGATCGGGTCCTTGATGACCTGCGCCGTCATCGTCTGGCCTTCAAACACCAGCCGCTCGATCGGCGGCGGCGTGACGACCACGCCGGGCGCTGCGTTGTGCCGCGGGTTGTCGCCGGTCAGCTGCACGTCGGCCGCATGCAGGAACGCAGCGCGCTCAAGCCCGATGTCGATGAAGGCCGATTGCATGCCCGGCAGCACGCGCACCACCTTGCCCGCGTAGATGTTGCCGACCAGCCCGCGTTCGAGCGTGCGTTCGATGTGCAGGTCTTGCACCGCACCGTTCTCGATCACCGCAACGCGGGTTTCCTGCGGGGTCCAGTTGATCAGAATGTCTTGCATTCGGTCGATGGTATGCGAGCGCGGCTTGCCGCCGAACCGCGGCAAACGCTCACCAGCGCAGGCCGACGGCGCGCAGCAACTCGGCGGTCTCGAACAGCGGCAAGCCCATGATGCCGGTGTAGCTGCCGTCGATGCGTTTGACCCAGGAGCCCGCCGCGCCCTGAATGCCGTAGGCGCCGGCCTTGCCGAACGGTTCGCCGCTGGCGATGTAGCGCTCAATGGTGGCAGTGTCGAGCGTGGCGAAGGTGACGCGTGAGGTGCTGACGGCCAGTTGCTCAGCCGTTCCCGACGAAGTCATCACCCCCACCGCCACCGCCGTGATCACGCGGTGGGTGCGGCCGCTGAGCTGCTGCAGGATCGCCGTCGCATCGGCCGCATCCCGTGGCTTGCCATGGATGCGACGGCCCAGCGCCACGGTGGTGTCGGAACACAAAATCGGCGCCAGCGGCAGCCCGCGTTGCACAAAGCGATGCCGGGCCGCGTGCAGCTTGGCGCGCGTGACGCGTTGCACATAGGCCAGCGGCAGTTCGCCGGGGCGCTCGGCTTCCAGCGCTTCGGCGTCTTCAGTCGCATCGGGCAGCAGCAATTCGCAGCGCACGCCGATCTGTTCGAGCAGCTGCCGCCGGCGCGGGCTTTGCGACGCGAGGTAGATGAAGTCGTGTGCGGCGGCCATGCTGCGTTTCATTCGCGGCAGTTCATTCGCAGTGTGTCATTCGCGGTGATAAGGATGGTTGATGGTCACCGTCCAGGCGCGGTACAGCGCCTCGGCCAGCAGCACCCGCACGAAGGCGTGCGGCAAGGTCAAGTCAGACAGGCGCAGCGTCTCGTCGGCACTGGCCTTCAACGGTGCGGCCAGGCCGTCCGGGCCGCCGACGATCAGGGCCGCGTCGCGCCTATCGTGCGTCCAGGCGGTCAGGCGCTGCGCGAGTTGCACGGTGGTCAGCCGAGAGCCGTGTTCATCGAGCACGACACGGCGCACGCCTTTCGGCAACGCCGCCTCGATGCGCACCGCTTCGGCGGCCATCAGCTGCTCAGCCGTCTTGCCGCTGCGCGGCTCGGCCTTGACGGCTTTCAGCTCCAGCCGCAGATCGGGCGGGAAGCGCTTCGCGTAGTCCTGGTAGGCCTCGTCGGCCCACGCGGGCAGGCGCTGACCGACGGCAACCAGCAGCAGCTTCACGCGCCGCGCGGGGCTCTCTTGACGGCCGGCTTGGCGGCCGTTTTAGTCGCCGTTCTGGCCACAGCGGGTCGTTTGGCCGGCGCCGGATTGA
>JAKFUQ010000306.1 GCA_021732645.1 Rhizobacter sp.
GTCAAAGCCAGCACCAACGTGCCCATGCGCGCCAGCTCGCGCACGGTGCCGCCATCGTCGCGGTGCGGGTGTGGCCGGCAGCCGACTACACCCGGGTCACGATCGAGTCCGACAGTGCGCTCGCCGCCAAGCATTTCCTGGCCGAGAACCCGCCTCGGCTGGTCATCGATGTCGACGGGCTCGACCTGAGCCCGCAGCTGCGTGACCTGGTCGGCCAGGTGCGCGCCGACGACCCGTTCATTGCCGGGGTGCGCGTCGGCCAGTACCAGCCGCGCGTGGTGCGCCTGGTGATCGACCTGAAGCAGGCCATCAAGCCGCAGCTGTTCGCGCTGACGCCAGTGGCCGCCTACCGTCACCGGCTGGTGTTCGACCTGTACCCGACGCAGGAGCGCGATCTGCTGCTGGCGCTGGTGCAGGAACGGGAACAGGCCGAGCAGCAGGCCGCACAGGCGGTGCGCGATGCGCTCGGCGAGTTCATTGGCCAGGTGGATCGACCTGCGACGGCCGCGACGCCAGGCCCGGCTGCCAGCGCACCGACGCCTCCGCCTCCGATCGCCGCCGACAGCGCGGCGTCGCACCCTGGCCCGACCCGTGCGGCAGCCGAGACCCGCGGATCAGGCACGAAGTCGGCCAGCCGCACCAACCGCTTGGTGATCGTCGCGCTCGACCCCGGCCACGGCGGTGAAGACCCGGGCGCCATCGGCCCGAGCGGGCTGCGTGAGAAAGACGTGGTGCTGGCGGTCGCCTTGCAACTGCGCGAGCGGCTGAATGCGCAGCCTGGCATGCGCGCCATGCTGACGCGCGACGCCGACTTCTTCGTGCCGCTGCAAGACCGCGTGCGCAAGGCACGCCGTGTGCAGGCCGATCTGTTCGTGTCCATCCACGCCGATGCGTTCTTCAAGCCCCAGGCCCGCGGCGCCTCGGTATTTGCGCTGAGCCAGGGCGGTGCCACCAGCGCCGCGGCGCGCTGGATGGCCAAGCGTGAAAACCTCGCCGACGCGGTGGGCGGCATCAACGTCAAGGTGAAGGACACCTCGGTGATGCACACCCTGCTCGACATGAGCACCACCGCGCAGATCAAGGACAGCCTGCGCCTGGGCAGCGAGGTGCTGGGCCAGATCGGCCGCGTCGGGCGGCTGCACAAGGCACGCGTCGAGCAGGCCGGTTTCGCGGTGCTGAAGGCGCCCGATATCCCGTCGATCCTGGTCGAGACCGCCTTCATCTCGAACCCCGACGAGGAGGCCAAGCTGCGCGACCCGCGCTATCGGGCGCAGCTGGTTGAAGCGTTGTACACAGGCATCAAACGCTACTTTGCGAAAAACCCGCCATTGGCCCGCAACCGGGGGCTCTGAGGTCGAACGGGTATCCTTGGCGGTCCGCTTTTTCTCGTGCTTCAAAGTGACTGCTACTGCAACCCTGGACGACCCCGCCGTCAGCGCAACGCCTGGTATCGCCTTCGATCCGGCATGGCAGGAAAATACTCGCGCCCTGATCGGCGACCTGTTTCGCCGCTCCGAGGCCCTCTACTGGACCGATCTGCTGCTGAGCTCGGTCGCCGCCTGGGCGCTGACCGCGGTGTACTTCACCGCGTCGGCCTGGAGCGCGCTGCAGATCTTCGCGTTCCTCGGTGCGTGCGTGCTGTTTTTTCGCGTGGGCACTTTCATTCACGAAATCGTCCACATGCCGGGTGGCCAGATGATCGGGTTCAAGCGCGCCTGGAACGTGCTGCTGGGCGTGCCCTTGCTGATGCCGTGGGTGCTGTACCGCAACCACATCGAGCACCACAACCACCTTCAGTTCGGCACACCGGCCGACGGCGAGTACCTGCCGCTGGGCGCCTCGCCGCGGACCGAGACGCTGAAGTACGTGGGCCAGGCGCCGCTGCTGCCGCTGTTCATGATCGTGCGCTTCGGCGTGCTGGGGCCGCTGTCGTGGCTGCACAGCGGCATGCGCGAATGGGTGCTGACCCGGGTGTCGGCGGCGGTGTCGAACCCGTACTACGCCAAACGCTTTCCGAAGCGCGACGAGCGGCATCTGCAGATCGTCGAGGCGCTGTGCTTTGCCTACCTGGCGACGATCGCCTTCCTGATGTGGCAGGGCTCGGTCAGCGTCACGCAGTTCTTCATGGGTTATGCACTGCTGGCCTTCACGCTGGGCCTGAACTGGGTGCGCAACCTGGCCGCGCACCGTTACGTGAATGGCGGACAGCGCATGACCATGGCCGAGCAGGTGGCCGAGTCGATCAACATCACCGGGCAGACCTGGTTGACGGTGTTGATGTTCCCCGTCGGCCTGCGCTACCACGCGCTGCACCACATGTTTCCGGCCTTGCCCTATCACCAGTTGGGTGCGGCGCATCGGCGCCTGATGGCCGGCCTGCCGTCCGATGCGCTTTATCGGGGCTGCAACCGCGACAGCTACTTCGGTGCCGTGCGCGAGCTGTGGCAGTCGGCCCGGCAGACGCCCGTCGGCCAGTCGGCCATGCGGGCGTGGTCGCCAGGCCCCGAGCGCTCTTGAACGCGCGCGCCAGTGAGCTGGTGGCGCTGCCGGACGAGGCCGTCGCCGCGCTGGCCGTGCCGCAAACTGCCGCCGTACCGCCCTGCCTGATCGTCAACCCGCGCAGCCGCAACGCATCGCGCGGACTCGCAGCCGAAGCGACGGCGCTGGCGCTGGCGCACGGTGCCGAGGTGGTGAGCGTCGAGTCGCCGGAAGCCACCCGCAGCGCCGTTGACGCGATCCTCGTGCGTCGCCAGCAGCCACTGATCGTGCTGGCGGGCGACGGCACGGTGTGCGCCATCGTCGATCAACTCTCCCGGCTGCCTGCCGGTGCGTGGACGCCAGACTTGCTGGTGCTTGCCGGTGGTCGCACCAACCTGACCGCCGTCGATCTGGGCGCGGGGGGCGCAGCGCTGCCGATCTTGAAGCAGGCACTGCTGCGTGCATCGCCCAGGCCGGCTGTCGAGGAACGCTGCGCGCTGCGCATTGAACAAGCGGGCAGCCCCACGCGCCACGGTTTTTTCCTGGCCGCCGCGCTGATCGACAGCGTCATCCGCCAGTGCCACCGGCAACGGGCCAAGGGAATCCTGCAAGGTGATTTGGGCACCATCACCTACCTGCTTCGGCTCGGCGTGCGCGGGCTACTAGGCCGATCCGGCCTGAGCTGCCCGCCGCTGCACATCGATGCCGGTGCGTGCGGTCGTCAGCAGGGCCCGATCCGCTTGCTGCTGGCCACCACGCTGCTGCACCGCAAGGGCGTGTTGAATCCGTATGCGGCGCGCGGCGCAGGCGGGGTGCGCTTGACATCGGTCAGCGCCGGTGCGCCGCGCTTCTGGCGCTCACTGCCACGACTGGTCAGCGGCCGCTATTCACCCACCATGAACGCCGACAACGGCTACCTGAGCGGCCGCTGCGAGCGCGTGCAAGTCAACGGCCTGGCCCACTGCATGCTCGACGGCGAACCCGTCGACACCGACCCAAGCCGGCCCGTCATGATCAGCACGGGCCCGCGCCTGCGCTTCCTGGTGCCATGAGCGCGGCGCCACCCGAGGGGGCCACCGCCTCACGCATGAACACGACCCCGACCCAGCGCACCCAGCACGCCAAGCACGCGCCGACCACCGTGCGGGAGCGCGGCGCGTTCCCGATGATCCGGGCGTTCGTGCGGGCCTACCCCGGCCGCAGCGCGGCCGCGTTGGTCGCCGTCGTCGTCGCGGGCCTGCTCGATGGCCTGGGCATGTCGATGCTGCTGTCGATGCTGACACTCGCCACCCGCCAGGGCACGGGCGAGCCGTCGCTGCCCGAGAAGCTGGCCTTGCAGTTCACCGCGTTCATGGGCATCGCGCCCACCGCGACCGCGCTGCTGGCCTTCGCCACCACCCTGATCGCCGGCAAGGCGGTGCTGTCGCTGCTGGCCAATCGGCAGGTCGGCTTCACCGTGGCCAACATCGCCACGGACATGCGGCTGTCGCTGATCCGCTCGGTGATGGCCGCGCGCTGGTCGCACTACCTGAAGCAGTCGGTGGGCCGCCTCTCCAATTCGGTGGCCCACGAGGCGCAGCGCGCCGCCGAGGCATTTCAATGCAGCGCCGAGATGGTGGCCTTGCTGCTCAACGGCCTGATTTTCCTGGGCATCGCGTTGTCGATCTCCTGGCAGGCCGGCGTCATCACGGCCGTGGCCGGTGCGGTGCTGCTGCTGTTGATGCAGACCTTGGTTCGCGTCTCGCGGCGGGCCGGTCGGCGGCAAACCCAGTTGCTGAAGTCACTGCTGACGGTGCTGGGTGGCCAACTGGCCGCTGCGAAGGCCTTGAAGGCGATGGCACGCGAAGACCATGTCGATGCGCTGCTCACCGACCAGACCCGTGCACTGCGCCGTGCGCTGCGCCAGCAGGTGGTCAGCAAGGAGGCGATGACCGCGTTGCAGGAACCCTTGCTGGCGATCCTCGTCGGGGCGGGTTTCTTCTTCAGCCTGTCGGTGCTGAAGATGCCCCTGGCCGAGGTGCTGGTGATGCTGTTCCTGCTGGCTCGCACGGTGAGCTACCTGTCGAAGTCGCAGCGCGCCTACCAGCAGGTGGTGATGCGCGAGAGCGCCTACTGGTCGCTGATCGACGCCATCGCCACCGCGAAGGCACAGACCGAGGCGCGCGGCGGCGAGCGCACCGTGGGGCTCGAAGAGGGCATCCACTTCGAGGGCGTGAGCTTCGCCCATGGCGAGGGCCGCGCCATCGTCGAGCAAGGCAGCTTCGTGCTGCCCGCACAGCAATTGACGGTGATCGTCGGGCCCTCGGGTGCGGGCAAGACCACCCTGCTCGACCTGGTGGTCGGCCTGCTGCAGCCCACTGCGGGCCGCATCCTGGTCGACGGGGTGCCGCTGACCGAGTTGGACTTGCGCCAGTGGCGGCGCCAGATCGGCTACGTGCCGCAGGAGTCGGTGATGGTCAACGAGTCGGTGGCCTACAACGTGGCCCTCGGCGAGTCCGACCTCACCGAAGCGCACATCCGCGCCGCCCTGCGCGCTGCCGATGCGCTCGATTTCGTCGATGCCATGCCCGAGGGCCTGCAAACCCGGGTTGGCGAAGGCGGCTCCCGCTTGTCGGGTGGCCAGCGGCAGCGGGTGGCCATTGCCCGCGCGCTGGTGCACGAGCCTCGGCTGCTGATCCTCGACGAAGCGACCAGCCACCTC
>JAKFUQ010000074.1 GCA_021732645.1 Rhizobacter sp.
TTTGATCGTGACCGGCCGCACCGGCGCGGGCGGAAAGAAGAAGCGCACCGGGCCGACCGCGTCGAGGCGCAGCTCTTCGGCGATCGGCACGAAGTCATTTCCGTCGGCGCCCAGGCCGTGCAGCACGATGATGCAGGCCGTGGGGTTCGGCGCGGTTTCGAGTTCGAGGGTGGCGAGGGGCATGGTCGTCGCTCTGGGTTCACGGAGTCAGAAGCCTGCATTCAACCATGGGCGCGCCTGCCGGTGTGTTGCGCTCAGAGCGTGAAGTCGTAGTCGATCGTCAGCGGCGCGTGGTCGGAAAAGCGCGGGGTGAGATGGATGTCGGCACGGCGCGCACGCGCGGCGATGCCTGGCGTGGCCAGGTGGTAGTCGATGCGCCAGCCGACGTTGTTGGCCCAGGCCTGGCCCCGGTTGCTCCACCAGGTGTAGCGGTCGGGGTTCGCATCCAGCGTGCGGAACACGTCCACCAGACCGGCGCCGGTTGCGTTGTCAAGCAGGCGGGTCATCCAGGCGCGCTCTTCGGGCAGGAAGCCGCTGTTCTTCAGGTTGCCCTTCCAGTTTCTCAAGTCGATCTCTTTGTGGGCGATATTGATGTCACCCAGCAGCACGAACTCGCGTTCGGCACGCAGACGCGCCAGGTGCGGTGCGATCAACGCCAGAAAGCGAAACTTGGCCTGTTGCCGATCTTCGCTGCTGCTGCCACTCGGAAAGTAACAACTGATCACACTGAAACGGGGAAACTCTGCGCGGGCAGGGTCATCGAAACAGGCCTCGACCCAGCGGCCTTCGTCGTCGAATTCGGTATTTCCGATGCCGCGGCGAATCTCGCTGGGACGCTGGCGCGTATAGACACCGACGCCCGAGTAACCCTTCTTCGCCGCGTAATGGAAATGCCCGCTCATGCCTGCGATGCCATCGAAGCGCCCGACCACCGTGTCGGCCTGCGCCTTGAGCTCTTGCACGCCCATACAATCGGGCGCCGCAGCGGTGGCCCAGTCCTCGACGCCCTTGCTGGCCGCAGACCGGATGCCATTCAGATTCAACGTGACCAGTCGCAGCACAGGATTCCTCAGATGAGCCGAAGCGGCCTCGTTGACCCGGACACCGACGAACTCGCGCAAGACTTCGTCAGGTTTTCACTCGACGCGGGCGTGTTGCGGTTCGGTGAGTTCAGCACCAAGGCCGGGCGCCTGTCGCCTTACTTTTTCAACGCCGGCGGGTTCGACGACGGCGCCAAGCTCGGCCGTCTCGCGCAATTCTATGCACGGCGTTTGCAGCAGGCGCAGGCCGCAGGCGCGTTGCAATTCGACATGCTGTTCGGGCCCGCCTACAAAGGCATCGTGCTGGCGGCCGCGGTGGCGGTCGAACTGGCGCGGCTGGGCATCAACGTGCCGTATGCCTACAACCGCAAGGAAGCAAAAGACCACGGCGAGGGCGGCACGCTGGTTGGCGCGCCGGCGCGCGGCCGGGTGTTGATCATCGACGACGTGATCTCGGCGGGCACCTCGGTGCGCGAATCGATCGCGTTGATTGAAGCGGCAGGAGGCACACCGAGCGCCGTGGCGATCGCGCTCGACCGCCAGGAAAAGGCCAGCGACGGCAGTGGCGGCGACGCCCCCTGGTCAGCCGTGCAATTTGTGCAACAGCAACTCGGCTTGCCCGTCGTCGCGATCGCCACGCTGGCCGATCTGCTGCAGGTGCTGCGTGACACCGACGCCCAGGCACTGGCGGCCCACACCGAAAGCGTTGCAGCCTACCGGAGGCGTTATGGCGTGTGCTGACCTGCCGCTGCCCGTTCCGCGGCGGATGCGACATTCATTCGATGGGCGTGCCGCGTCTGTGTGGCGTATCGTTTCCGCAGGGGTCATGGCTTTTTCGTTGCACACCGCGGCGGTTTCCGCACCGAAGATTTACACCTGTGTCGACGGCGCCAACAATCGCTTGACCTCAGACCGGCCGATTCCCGAATGCAGCGCCCGTGAACAGCGGATGTTGAATGCCGACGGCTCGACCAAGAAGGTGTTGCCACCGACCATGACGGCCGATGAGCGCGCCGACTTCGAAGCGCGTGAGCGCGAAAAAGCGGCGCGCCGCGCGGCCGAGGTCGATGGCATCCGCCGTGATCGCAACCTGCGCGCCCGCTATCCCAACGAAGCGACGCACCAGAAAGCGCGGCTGGCTGCGCTGGATGACCTGCAGCGCACGCTGCAGTTGTCGCAACGGCGCTTGGAGTCGCTGGCCACCGAGAAGAAACCGCTGCTGGAAGAGGCCGAGTTCTACGTCGGTCGTGCCATGCCGACGCGCTTGAAGCAGCAGTTGGACGGCATCGATGCCACCGCCGAGGCGCAGCGTGCGCTGATCCAGAACCAGCAGGCCGAGACGCTGCGCATCAACAACACCTTCGATGCTGAATTGGCCCGCCTGCGCCAGCTTTGGGCGGGTGCGGCGCCGGGGTCTTTGCGGCCGACGCCGCCGGCGCCTGTGCCCGTGGTTCAGCCCGCGGCAGGCCCACCTACCGCTCTCAACCCAGCTTCTTCCTCAGCAGCTCGGTGACCCGGGCCGGGTTGGCCTTGCCCTGGGTCGCCTTCATGGCCTGACCCACCAGCGCGTTGAAGGCCTTTTCCTTGCCCGCGCGGTATTCGTCGACCGACTTGGTGTTGGCGGCCAGCAGCTCGTCGAGCAGGCGGTCGAGTTCGCCGGTGTCGTTTTGCTGGCGCAGTCCCTTGGCGTCGATCAGCGCATCGACATCGGTGGATTCACCTTGCCACAACGCATCGAACACTTGGCGCGCGCCGTTGTTGGATACCGTGCTGTCGGCAATGCGCGCAATCAGCGCCGCCAGCGTGGCCGGGCCGACCGGGCTCTGATCCAGGCTGCGGCTGTCGGCGTTCAGGCGCCGCGCCAACTCACCCATCATCCAGTTGGCGACCAGCTTTGGCGCCTGGCACCCCTTCGTGGCGGCTTCGAAATAGGCCGCATGCGCCTTGCTCTGCGTGACCGCCAGCGCGTCGTAGGCAGGCAGGCCGAGTTCACGCTGGAAGCGCACTGCCATCGCCTGCGGCAACTCGGGCATCGCCGCACGCACGCGCTCGATCCAGTCGGTCGCGATCACCAGTGGTGGCAGGTCGGGGTCGGGGAAGTAGCGGTAGTCGTGCGCGTCTTCCTTGCTGCGCATGGCGCGGGTTTCGCCGCGGCCGCCGTGGGCCGTCGGGTTGAACAGCACCGTGGCCTGCTGCACCTCGCCGCCGTCTTCGATCAGGTCGATCTGCCACTGGATCTCGCAGTCGATGGCCTGCTGCAGGAACTTGAAGCTGTTCAGGTTCTTGATCTCGCGCCGCGTGCCGTAGGGCATGCCGGGCTTGCGCACCGACACATTGGCGTCGCAGCGGAAGCTGCCTTCCTGCATGTTGCCGTCGCAGATGTCCAACCACACCACCAGCGCGTGCAGCGTCTTCGCGTATTCGGCCGCTTCGGCGCTGGAGCGCATGTCGGGCTCGGAGACGATCTCCAGCAGCGGTGTGCCGGCGCGGTTCAGGTCGATGCCGGTCTGCCCGGCGTAGTCCTCGTGCAGCGACTTGCCGGCGTCTTCTTCAAGGTGGGCGCGGGTGAGGTGCACTTTGTGCGCGGTGTCGCCGACGACAAATTCGATGACGCCGCCTTGCACCACCGGCGTTTCGTACTGGCTGATCTGGTAGCCCTTGGGCAGGTCGGGGTAGAAGTAGTTCTTGCGCGCAAAGATCGAGTGCTGCGCCACCTTGGCGCCGACTGCCAGACCGAAGCGGATCGCCCGCTCGACCGCGCCGCGGTTCATCACCGGCAGCGTGCCGGGCAACGCCAGATCGACCGGCGAGGCCTGGGTGTTGGGCGCGGCGCCGAACTGGGTGGACGAGCCGCTGAAGATCTTGCTGGCGGTCGACAGCTGCGCATGGGTTTCCAGGCCGATCACGACTTCGTAGCCGCGGATCAGCTGGCTGGCGGTGGCGTTCATGCTGCACCTCTCATCGACGCGGCCGATGGCGCACGCTGGTGCCAGTCGGTCGCTTGCTGGAAGGCGTGGGCCGCGTGCAGCAACGTGCCTTCCTGGAAGTAGTTGCCGATCAACTGCAGACCGACCGGCATGCCGGCGCCTTCGCCCGATGCGGCGAAGCCCGCGGGCACGCTCATGCCGGGCAGGCCGGCCAGGCTGGCCGGCAAGGTGAAGATGTCGGCCAGGTAGTTGGCGACCGGGTCGTCGCCCTTGCCACCGCGCTTCCACGCGACCGTGGGCGCCACTGGGCCGGCGATCACGTCGCATTCGGCGTAGCAATGTTGAAAGTCGTCGGCGATCATGCGGCGCAGCTTCTGCGCCTGCAGGTAGTAGGCGTCGTAGTAGCCGTGGCTCAGCACATAGCTGCCGATCATGATGCGGCGCTTGACCTCGTCGCCGAACCCCTCGGCGCGGGTCTTCTTGTACATGTCGAGCAGGTCGGTGTAGGTCGCCGCTCGGTGGCCGAACTTGACGCCGTCGAAGCGGTTCAGGTTCGAGCTGGCCTCGGCCGGCGCGATGATGTAGTAGACGGGAATCGACAGCTCGGTGCGCGGCAGGCTGACATCGACCAGCGTGGCGCCGAGCTTCTCGAACTCGGCCAGCGCGGCACGCACCGCGCCATCGACTTCCGCGGCCAGTGCGGCGGGGAAGAATTCCTTCGGCAGGCCGATGCGCAGGCCCTTCAGCGGTTGCGCAGCCGTGGCGCCAGCGCGCGGTGTGCGCATCGCGGTCGCGTAATCCTGCGGCGGGCGTTGCGCGCTGGTCGCGTCACGCTCGTCGAAGCCGCTCATCGCGCCCAGCAGCAGGGCGCAATCTTCGGCCGACCGCGCCATCGGGCCAGCCTGGTCAAGGCTGGAGGCGAAGGCGATCATGCCGAAGCGCGAACACACGCCGTAAGTCGGCTTGATGCCTGTGATGCCGGAAAAGCTGGCCGGCTGGCGGATCGAGCCGCCGGTGTCGGTGCCGGTGGCGGCTGGCACGAGGCGGGCGGCCACCGCAGCGGCCGAGCCGCCCGACGAGCCGCCGGGCACGCGGCTCAGGTCCCACGGGTTCTTGACCGCACCGTAGGCCGAGTTCTCGTTGCCCGAGCCCATCGCGAACTCGTCGCAGTTGAGCTTGCCC
>JAKFUQ010000002.1 GCA_021732645.1 Rhizobacter sp.
CCTTTACCTCGCTCCACACAGCGGCCCACCGCAGCTCTCCAACAAACTCCGAGGCGACCGGGGGAATTGCGTTCCTTCGCCCGCAACAACGGTGGTTGCTGACGAGGGTGTGGGGTGACCGGCGCAGCGAAGTAAAGGAGGAAGGCCGGATCGGTCTCACCCGAAGCGTTTGAGAGGCTACCCGGCCTGGGGGACATGAGCGGAGCCGGTTACCCCACGCCCTCGTCAGCCCAAGCACTCACCGCGCGCCCAAAGATGTCAGCCCAGCCCACACAAACTCGCCGATTCGACGGCACCGACGGCCCAGTCCTAGGGTACGCAGGGATGCCCCTCGCTTGCCCCGATAATTTCGGCTGAATTCTTCTTCGTCAGAAAGCCCCCGAATGAAAATCCACGAATACCAAGGCAAAGAGCTGCTCGGCCGCTACGGCATCCCGGTGCCCAAGGGCTACGCGGCCTTCAGCGTCCTCGAGGCGACGGAAGCTGCGCAAAAACTCGGGGGCCCGGTCTGGGTGGTGAAGGCGCAGATTCATGCGGGCGGGCGTGGCAAGGGCGGTGGCGTCAAGCTGGCGCGCTCGATGGACGATGTGAAGAAGCTGTCGGGCGAGATCCTCGGCATGCAACTGAAGACGCACCAGACCGGCCCCGAAGGCCAGAAAGTGCGCCGCCTGCTGATCGAAGAAGGCGCTGATATCAAACACGAGTACTACGTCGCCGCCGTCACCGACCGCGGCACGCAGAAGGTCGTGCTGATGGCGTCGAGCGAAGGCGGCATGGACATCGAGCAGGTCGCCCACGACACGCCTGAGAAAATCATCAAGGTCTTCGTCGATCCGCTGATTGGCCTCACCGATGCACAAGGGCAGCAGCTCGCCAGCGGTATCGGCATTCCGGCGGCCAGCCAGGCCCAGGCGGTCGATGTCTTCAAGAAGCTCTACACCTGCTACATGGAGTCCGATTCGAGCCTCGCGGAAATCAATCCATTGATTCTTGAAGGCAACGGCAACATCAAGGCGCTCGACGCGAAGTTCAACTTCGACAGCAATGCGCTGTTCCGCCACCCCGAGATCGTGGCCTACCGCGACCTCGACGAAGAAGACCCGGCCGAAGTCGAAGCCAGCAAGTTCGACCTCGCCTACATCCAGCTCGACGGCAACATCGGCTGCCTGGTCAACGGCGCCGGCCTCGCGATGGCGACGATGGACACCATCAAGCTGTTCGGCGCCGAGCCGGCCAACTTTCTCGACGTGGGCGGCGGCGCCACCGCCGAGAAGGTGACCGAGGCCTTCAAGATCATGCTGGGCAACCCGAAGGTCAAGGCCATCCTGGTCAACATCTTCGGCGGCATCATGCGCTGCGACACCATCGCCGAAGGCGTGATCGCCGCTTGCAAGGCGGTCAACCTGACGGTGCCGCTGGTCGTGCGCATGAAGGGCACCAACGAGGACATCGGCAAGAAGATGCTGAAGGATTCCGGCTTGCCGATCATCAGCGCCGATTCGATGGCCGACGCCGCCCAGGCCGTGATGGCCGCGCTGAACAAGTAATCGACCGATCCAGCATCGAACTCCCAGACCGCACCACGCCCGACGCCGGGCCGCCCCAAGTGGGCGTGATCCCCTCGGGGGATCGGGCGCGGTACACCGCACACGAGGGGCAAACATGTCAATCCTGATCAACAAAGACACCAAGGTCATCACGCAGGGCATCACCGGCAAGACGGGCCAGTTCCACACCCGCATGTGCCGCGACTACGCCAACGGCCAGAACTGCTTCGTCGCCGGCGTCAACCCGAAGAAGGCCGGCGAAGACTTCGAAGGCATCCCGATCTACGCCAGCGTCAAGGACGCCGCGAAGAACACCGGCGCCACTGTCAGCGTCATCTACGTGCCGCCAGCCGGCGCGGCCGCGGCCATCTGGGAAGCGGTCGAGGCCGACCTCGACCTGGCGATCTGCATCACCGAAGGCATTCCGGTGCGCGACATGCTGGAAGTGCGCAACAAGATGATCCAGAAGGAAGCCAAGGGCGGCAAAAAGACGCTGCTGCTGGGCCCGAATTGCCCGGGCCTGATCACGCCGCAAGAAATCAAGATCGGCATCATGCCGGGCCACATCCACCGCAAGGGCCGCATCGGCGTGGTCAGCCGCTCCGGCACGCTGACCTACGAAGCGGTGGCGCAGCTCACCGAGATCGGTCTCGGCCAGTCGAGCGCGGTGGGCATCGGCGGCGACCCGATCAACGGGCTCAAGCACATCGACATCATGCGCCTGTTCAACGACGACCCGGACACCGATGCGGTGATCATGATCGGCGAGATCGGCGGCCCCGACGAGGCCGAAGCCGCCGTCTGGTGCAAGGCGAACATGAAGAAGCCGATCGTCGGCTTCATCGCGGGCGTGACGGCTCCGGCTGGCAAGCGCATGGGCCATGCCGGCGCGCTGATCTCGGGGGGTGCCGACACGGCCGACGCCAAGCTGGCGGTGATGGAAGCCAGCGGCTTCACCGTGACGCGCAACCCGTCCGAGATGGCCAAGCTGCTGAAGAAGCTGCTCTGATGCCACACGGGCGCCGGGCGTCGGCGTTTGATGCGCCGCCCGGCGCTCCGATCGCCGGGACAGTCGATGCCCGGGCGGTGCTCGGGCATCCGATGCTCGACGACGCGTTTCTGCGCGATCCCTATCCGACCTACCGTGCGCTGCGCGATGCGGCGCCGCTGGTCTGGAGCGACGAGTTCTTCGGCGGCGCCTGGCTGGTGTCGCGCCATGCCGACGTCGAACTCGTGCTGCGCGATGCACGCTTTTCGGCGCAGCGCACCGGGGGCTGGGTCATGCGCTCGGTGGATGCGACCCCGACGCCAGGCCGCGAAGGGCGCTTGGCACTGGCGGGCTTCCAGCGCCTGTTTGCCCGGGCGATGATCTTCCTCGACGCGCCGGACCATGCCCGCGTGCGCCAGGCCATGTCGGCCGCGTTCCGCGCGGCCGATGTGCAGCGGTTGGCGCCCCGCATCGAGCGGGCGGTGACGGATCGGCTGGCCGCCATCGACAGCGCTGCGCCGTTCGATTTCGTCAGCGCGCTGGCCCGGCCGCTGCCTGCCGAGGTGATCGGTCTGCTGATCGGCATGGACGTGGATAGCGGCACAGGCACGGACACCAGCCAGGGCGGGGCCGAGGCCGATCCGCCGGCCGACATCGTGACGTGGTCCGACGAACTCGCCGACTTCATCGGGGCCCCCGCGCCCAGCCGTGCGCAGGCCTTGAGCGCACAGACCGCACTGCTCGCGATGGCGCGATATTTCGACACGCTGCTGGCGCGGCGCCGCGCGGCGCTGGACGGCGGGGCAGCGCCGCGCGACGACGTGATCACTCGCCTGTTGCAAGCCGAGCGCTGCGGTCAGATTCGCGGCAGCGCCGAACTGTTGGCGCAGTGCGTGATGCTGCTGTTCGCTGGCCATGAAACCACCCGCCACCTGCTGGCGGGCGGGCTGCGCACGCTGTTGTCGCACCCCGATCAGTGGCGCCAGTTGCAGCGCGACCCGGCGCTGCTGCCCGGCGCGGTGCGCGAGATGCTGCGCTTTGACAGTCCGGTGCAGTACACCGGTCGCCGCGTGGCCACCGAGCTGTCGCTGCACGGCCAGACGCTGCGCCGCGGCGAACTGGTGGTGGCGCTGATCGGCGCTGCCAACCGCGACCCGGCACGCCACGAGCGGCCGGATGACTTCGACATCACCCGCCGCGCTGCGCCGCTCCTGGCCTTCGGCCATGGCCCGCACGTGTGCATCGGTGCGGCGCTGACGATGATCGAGGCGCAGACCGTTTTTGCGCAGGTGCTGCAACGCTGGCCCGACCTCGTGCTGGCGCAGCCGAACGACGCGGCGCACTGGACGGGTAACGCCCTGTACCGGGGCCTCACCGATTTGTCGGTGCGCTGCGCTGGCCGCTGCGGTACGCCGTCAAACAGCGACGCCTACACTGCGTCCCTTTCATTCTGAGACTCACCCGGACACCGCATGGACGCCCTGATGACCCCCGAGTTCTGGATCGCCGTCGGCCAGATCATCATGATCGACATCGTGCTCGGCGGCGACAACGCGGTGGTGATTGCGCTCGCCTGCCGCAAGCTGCCTCCCGCGCAGCGCGGCCTGGGCATCTTGTGGGGCACCGCGGGTGCCATCGTGTTGCGTGTGGTGCTGATCTTTTTTGCGCTGCAACTGCTGGCGATCCCGTTCCTGAAGCTCGTGGGTGCCGTTTTGCTGGTGTGGATCGGCGTCAAGTTGCTGCTGCCCGAACACGACGACCCGCACGCCAAGATCGAGGGCAGCGACCGGCTCTGGGGCGCGGTCAAGACGGTCATCATTGCCGACTTGGTGATGAGCGTGGACAACGTCATCGCGATTGCCGGGGCGGCTGAAACGGCCGGTGGCGACCACACGATGGCGCTGGTGATCTTCGGCCTGCTGGTCAGCATTCCGATCATCGTGTGGGGGAGCCAGCTGGTCATCAAGCTGATGGACAAGTACCCGATGATCATCACCCTCGGCGCGATGCTGCTCGGCTGGATCGCAGGCACCATGGCCGTCAGCGACCCGGCGCTCATCAACCCCGAAGTGATGCGGCAGGTGCCCAAGCTGGCGGTGAACGACTGGGTGAAGTACGGCGCAGGCGTGGCCGGTGCCTTGCTGGTGTACGCGTTAGGCAAGGCTTTTGCGGCGCGGCGCGGCAGCGCTGCCTGAAGCCCACCCATGGCCGATGCCGACGCGCTGGGGCCGGAGTACCGCAGCGTCGGTCCCTACGTGGTCGAGCGCCTCCTCGGCCGCGGGGCCACGGGCGCGGTGCTGCTGGGTCGCGAGGCTGGCACCGGCCAGCGCGTGGCCATCAAGACGCTGTCGCTGTCCGGCGGGTCCGCTGGCGACGAATGGATCGAGGCGCGTCAGCGCTTCATGCGCGAGGCCCAGGCCGCTCGCCGCTTGCAGCATCCCGACATCGTGGCCCTCTACGACGCGGGCGAAGACCACGGCCTGGCCTACATCGCGATGGAGTACGTGGCCGGCCACGACTTGCAGCGCCACACCCACGTTGGCGACCGTTTGCCGCTGCCGGTGGTGGTGCGCATCGGCGCTCGGGTTGCCGCTGCGCTGGCCCA
>JAKFUQ010000061.1 GCA_021732645.1 Rhizobacter sp.
GTGCAGATCGACATGACCGATGCGATGCGCTTCACACCTTCTAGCCTTGCAGTCAAGCAGGGCGAAACCGTGCGCTTCGTGGTCAAGAACTCGGGCCAGCTCAAGCACGAGATGGTGCTCGGCACCGAGAAGGCGTTGCGGGAGCATGATGAGGCGATGAAGAAGAACCCAGACATGGAGCACGCCGACGAGAACATGGTGACAGTCGCTCCCGGCCAAACCGGCGAGATCGTCTGGCAGTTCACCCAAGCTGGCAAGATCGATTTCGCGTGCCTGCAACCCGGCCACTACGACGCGGGCATGAAAGGCGCGGTGCGCGTGAGCAAGGTGGCTGCTGCGAAAGACGGGCTCAAGCCGGTGGTGCTGCTCGCGCAAGCCACACCGGCCGCCGGTGAGATGGTCGATGGCGAAGTGCGCAAGGTCGACAAGGAGAACAGGAAAATCACCCTGAAGCACGGCGAGATCGAGAACCTCGACATGCCCGGCATGACGATGCTGTTCCAGGTCAAGGACCCGGCGATGCTGGACGCGGTCAAGCCCGGCGACAAGGTGAGGTTCAGGGCCGAGAAGGCGGGCGGTGCCATCGTCGTCACCGACATCGAAGTGACGAAGTAGCTCGCAGAAGTCATGCGGTCGGGGTGCGCGCCGTTGCCGGGTAGCCGAGCCGCGTGATGGCCGCTTCGATCTGCGCGGATGTGATGCGCTCGGGGTCGCTGTCGACGGTGGCTACTCCGGGGCGCAGGGTGACCTCGGCCCGGCTGATGCCGTCGATTTGGTTCAAAGCTTTCTGCACGCTGCTCGTGCAACCGCCGCAACTCATGCCGCTGACATTGAAACTGAGTGTTTTCATGTTCGTTCTCCGGTGGACAGAATGACCTTCGTTGGGACGAATGCCCGCGCAGACCGTACTCCTGCAGATGGTCGCAGACTGTAGGACTGCGGCGCAGTTACGAGCCGTTGCGCGTATTTGTCGAGTTCACCAGGGGGCAAGGCGATTCGGACGTCGATCCGCACTGTAATAGCGACTTTTTACTCACAGGAGGGGTCGATGAACTCAACAGCCACGGCGATCAACGCAGCGCAGAAAAATGGCGCGACTCGATCGACGGCGGGCCAAGCACAAGTGACTACAGAGGCAGGGTGCTGCGGTCATCCCAGCGATATGGCGGCAGACGCACAGACACCACGGCCGCTGAAAGACCCGGTGTGCGGCATGACGGTGACTACAGTGTCGTTTCACTCGGTCGAACACGACGGCAAGCCGCTGTACTTTTGCGGTGCAGGCTGCAAAACCAAGTTCGTCGCCGACCCGGCGAAGTACTTGTCGACGCCGACCCTGCCGGAGCCGCCAGTCGCCGGTGCCAGCTACACCTGCCCGATGCATCCTGAGGTGCGGCAAGACGCCCCCGGGGCATGCCCGAAATGCGGCATGGCGCTGGAGCCAGAGATGCCGACGCTGGACGAGGGCGAGAGCCCGGAATTGATCGACTTCAAGCACCGCTTCTACTGGACACTACCGCTCACCGTCATCGTTTTCGTGCTGGCGATGGCCGGTCATCGCTTCGAGTGGTTCAGCGGCAGCACGCAGAGCTGGATCGAACTCGTGCTGACGCTACCGGTGGTGTTGTGGGCGGGCTGGCCATTCTTCGAGCGCGGGGTGCAGTCGGTGATGCGCCGCAGCCCCAACATGTGGACCTTGATCGCGCTCGGCACCGGGGCTGCGTTTGCCTACAGCGTGGTGGCGACCGTGGCACCCGCTTCGATCCCGGCGTCGTTCGCGTCGATGGGCCGGGCGGCGGTGTACTTCGAGGCGGCGGCGGTCATCATTTCGCTGACGCTGCTGGGGCAAATCCTCGAATTGAAAGCGCGCTCGCAGACCTCGGCCGCCATCCAGTCCTTGCTGGGCCTGGCACCGAAGACGGCACGCCGCATCGCGACCGACGGCACAGAAGCCGACATCCCGCTCACCCACGTTCACATCGGCGACACGCTGCGCGTGCGACCTGGCGAGAAGGTGCCGGTCGATGGCGTGGTGATCGAAGGCCGCAGTGCGGTCGATGAAGCCATGCTCACCGGCGAGCCGATGCCCGTCATCAAGCGCGTCGGCGACGCGCTGATCGGCGCCACGTTGAACACCAGCGGCGCACTCGTCATGCGGGCCGACAAGGTCGGCTCGCAAACCGTGCTGGCGAGCATCGTGCAGATGGTGGTGCAGGCGCAGCGTTCGAAGGCACCGATGCAGCGCATGGCCGATCGCGTGGCGGGCTATTTCGTCGTCACCGTGGTCGGCATCGCGCTGGCGACCTTCGTCGTGTGGGGGCTCGTCGGCCCCGAGCCGAGCTGGGTCTACGGCCTCATCAACGCGGTGGCTGTGCTCATCATCGCCTGCCCGTGCGCCCTCGGCCTGGCCACGCCGATGTCAATCATGGTGGCCAGCGGCCGCGCGGCCACGCAGGGCGTGCTGTTCCGCGATGCGGCGGCTATCGAGAATTTTCGCCGTGTCGACACCCTGATCGTCGACAAGACCGGCACGCTGACCGAAGGCAAGCCGCGCTTCGAGCGCGCCGTCGCTGCGCCGGGCTACAGCGACGACGAGGTGCTGCGCCTGGCCGCCAGCCTCGACCAGGGCAGCGAGCACCCGCTGGCGCAGGCCATCGTCGCGGCAGCGCGTGATCGCCACCTGTCGCTCGACAAGGCCGAGGGCTTCGATTCCGGCAGCGGCATCGGCGTGTCGGGTGTGGTCGTGGGCCAATCGCTCGCTCTGGGTAATGGTGCCTTGATGCAGCAGCGCGGCATAGCCATCGACGTGCTGACGGCGCAGGCCGAAGCCATGCGCGCCCGGGGTGCCAGCGTGATGTTCCTGGCGGTAGACGGTGTGTTGGCCGGCCTGCTGGCCGTGTCCGATCCGATCAAAGCCAGCACCGCCGAGGCATTGGCATCGCTGAAGGCCTCGGGCCTGCGCGTCGTCATGGCGACCGGTGATGGTCTGACCACGGCAAAGTCGGTCGCCGCGGCGCTCGGCATCGGCGAGGTGCATGGCGAGGTCGAACCTGCCGACAAGCTGGCGCTGGTGAAACGATTGCAAGCAGAAGGCCGCGTGGTCGCAATGGCCGGTGACGGCATCAACGACGCCCCCGCACTGGCACAAGCCGATGTGGGCGTGGCGATGGGCACCGGCACCGATGTGGCGATGAACAGCGCCTCGGTGACGCTGGTCAAGGGCGACCTGCGCGGCATCGCGCAAGCGCGGGCCATTTCAAAGGACACCGTCCGCAACATGAAGCAGAACCTGGCCTTCGCGTTCGTCTACAACGCGCTCGGTGTGCCGCTGGCCGCCGGGCTGCTGTACCCCTTCACCGGTTGGCTGCTGTCGCCGATGGTGGCCGCGCTGGCGATGAGTTTGAGTTCGGTGTCGGTGATCTCGAATGCGCTTCGCTTGCGGGCGCCTGCCGTTCAACCCCGGGAGTCGATATGAAGATCATTTTTGCGGCAGACGGCAGCGCCTGCACCAAGAAGGCGTTGGCGTTTCTGGTCACGCACGAGGGGTTGATCGGCCAGCAGGGCGAGCTGTTCGTGTTGAACGTGCAGGTCAAACTGCCGCCGCATGTCAAACGCGCACTGGGCGCGGCGGCGGTCGCTGAATACGCCCGAGATGAGGCGGACAAGGTGCTGGCCCCGGTCAAGCGCTTTCTAGACCGGCATCCCGTGTGCTAACGCAGCGCCTGGGTGGTCGGTACGCCGGCCGACGAAATTTTGCAGGCCGCCTAACGTGAACGCGCGCACCTGATCGTGATGGGAACTCACGGCTTGGGCATGATCGGCCGCGCCCTGATGGGCAGCGTGGCGCAACGGGTCATCACCGGCAGCGACATTCCGGTGTTGCTGGTGAAGTAGTCGGCCACACGTCATCGGACAAGCGAGCGCGTTTGTTCGATGAAACGTCATGAATCAACGACGCCGCAAAGTTGCACGGGCGTGCGCCGCTGTGTCGTTTAGCGCACAGACGCCGGAGGTGGGTCTTGCGATGGTGCGTCATCGCATCGGAGAGACCATGCACCACCCACACGCTACGACCACCGCTTTGGCGCGCACGCCCATCGAGTCCCGGGCGTTGCGTCTGGCGCATGGGGCGACGCCTGTTGCCCCGGGCCTTCCGGGGTATGGCTGCACCTTGCCGATCGATGCGCAGTTCATCGACATGCTCGCTTCGTTCCGGGGGTGCGGTGGCGTCGCCCGCACTGACGAAGCCCTGGCCTGGTTGGACGGGGAGGTCGAGCAGGGCCTGTCCAAGCTGGCCCGCTGGATCGCTCAGCGTCAGGTGGTGAGCTTCGAATGGCAGGCGCAGACCTGGTTGCCGCTGTTCCAGTTCGATCGTCGCGACATGAGCATCCGCCCCGAATTGGCGCCGATCGTGGGCGAGCTGCGTGGCGTGCTCGATGCATCGGAGTTGGCCACCTGGTTCTCACGGCCGAACTCGACGCTTGAAGGGCTGAGCCCGGCCGAGGCGTTTCAGGACGATCCCATCTCGGTGCTGCAGGCCGCGCGCACCGATCGCTTCGCGATCGAGGGCTGAGCGCCGACAGGTGGGGTTCGGGGCGCTGCTGTCCTACAGAAAGCGCTCGAATCGTCCGACGGCAGGCGCCCTCGCGGGGCCGCAACCTTGAGGTCATCCTCACAGGAGCATCCTTCATGAACTATCTGACCACTGGCGACCACACCCAACTCTTCGTCAAGGACTGGGGCAGCGGCCGTCCCGTCATCCTCCTTCACGGCTGGCCCTTGTCGTCGGACAGCTGGGACGATCAGGCCATGGCGATTGCCGAGGCCGGCTATCGCACCATCGCCTACGACCGCCGGGGTTTCGGCCGCTCGTCGCAACCGTGGACCGGCTATGACTACGACACGCTCTCCGACGACCTGGCCTCGGTGATCGAGCAAACCGGCGCCAAGGACGCCGTGCTGGTCGGCTTTTCGATGGGTGGCGGCGAGGTGGCACGTTACATGTCGCGCCACGCCGGCAAGCACGTGTCGAAAGCGGTGCTGGTGTCCTCGGTGGTGCCCTTCATGCTGAAGACGCCGGACAACCCCCAAGGCACAGACCAATCCCAGTTCG
>JAKFUQ010000122.1 GCA_021732645.1 Rhizobacter sp.
CCCCTTCCCCGGTGATGCCCCCATGCACTTGTCAGAACTGAAAGCGCTACACGTTTCCGAGCTCATCACGATGGGCGAGGCGCTGGAGATCGAGAACGTCACCCGCCTGCGCAAGCAGGAGCTGATGTTCGCGATCATGAAGAAGCGCGCCAAGGGTGGCGAGCAGGTCTTCGGTGATGGTGTGCTGGAGGTGCTGCCCGACGGCTTCGGTTTTCTGCGTGCACCCGATGCCAGCTACATGGCATCGACCGATGACATTTACCTGAGCCCCAGCCAGATCCGTCGCTTCAACCTGCACACCGGCGACGATGTCGAAGGCGAAGTTCGAGTGCCCAAAGACGGTGAACGCTACTTCGCCCTGGTCAAGGTCGACAAGGTCAACGGCCTGACCCCGGAGCAGAGCAAGAACAAGATCATGTTCGAGAACTTGACGCCGCTCTTTCCCAAAGAGCAGTTCAAGCTGGAACGCGACATCAAGTCTGACGAGAACATCACCGCCCGCATCGTCGACCTGATCGCGCCGATCGGCAAGGGCCAACGCGCGCTGCTGGTGTCGGCGCCGAAGAGCGGCAAGACGGTGATGATGCAGCAGCTCGCGCACGCCATCGTTGCCAACTACCCCGAAGCGCACCTGATCGTGCTGCTGGTCGATGAGCGGCCGGAAGAAGTGACCGAGATGCAGCGCACAGTGCGCGGCGAGGTCATCAGCTCGACCTTCGATGAACCGGCGCAGCGCCACGTGCAGGTCGCCGAAATGGTGATCGAGCGCGCCAAGCGCCTGGTCGAGATGAAGAAAGACGTGGTGATCCTGCTCGACTCGATCACCCGCCTGGCTCGGGCTTACAACAACGTGCTGCCGTCCAGCGGCAAAGTGTTGACTGGCGGCGTCGATGCCAACGCGCTGCAGCGCCCCAAGCGCTTCTTCGGCGCGGCGCGCAACATCGAGGAAGGCGGATCGCTCACCATCATCGGCACCGCGCTGGTCGATACCGGCAGCCGGATGGACGAGGTGATCTACGAGGAATTCAAGGGCACCGGCAACTGCGAAATCCATCTGGATCGGCGCATGGCTGAAAAGCGCGTCTACCCGTCGATCCTGCTGAACAAGTCCGGCACGCGGCGAGAGGAGCTGCTGCTGAAGCCGGAAATCCTGCAAAAGACCTGGATCCTGCGCAAATTGCTCTACCCCATGGACGAGATCGAGGCGATGGAGTTCATCCTCGACAAGATGAAGTCCACCAAAACGAACCACGACTTCTTCGACATGATGCGTCGAGGCGGTTGAGGCGCCTCGGGCTCGTCAGACGGGCCCGCGCGACTTATAATCGTGGGTTTTCCTACTGCCGGTAAGTGCGTTGAATGGTTCGACGTGGCTCCCGCAACACATCACCGAGGTTCCGATGAAAGACGGCATTCACCCCAACTATCGCGACGTCTGCTTCGTCGATCTGTCCAACGGTTTCAAGTTCGTCACGCGCTCTTGCGCCACGGCCAAGGAAACCATCAAGTTGGACGACGGCCGTGAAATGCCGCTGTTCAAGCTTGAAACCACCAGCGAATCGCATCCGTTCTACACGGGCACGCAAAAGAGCGTCGACTCGCTGGGCGGCCGTGTCGAGAAGTTCCGCAACAAGTTTGCGCACCTGAAAAAGTAAGTCGGGGCTTCGCGCCTTCACAATCGAAAAGGCAGCCTCGGCTGCCTTTTTTTGCATGGTCCACTCCACACTCAATCCTGCCCTGGTTTCACAGCGCGCCGTGCAACGGCTGCCACGCTGGGCCCTGCTGTTGTTCTGTGCCGCCTACGTGCTGCCAGGGCTGTTTGGGCGTGACCCCTGGCGCAACGCCGATGTCACTTCCTTCGGCTACATGGCCGCCATGGCCGATGGCCGCACGGCGTGGTGGATGCCCACCGCGGGGGGCATGACCGCCGACCCGGCGCCGGTGGCGTACTGGCTGGGTGCGATCTTCATCCGTGTGTTCAGCCCCTGGATGGATCCAGCACTCGCGGCCAGGCTGCCGTTCGCGATGCTGTTGGTGTCGGTGCTGGCACTCACCTGGTACGCCGCCTACCACCTGGCGCGCACCGAAGCCGCCCAACCCCTGCCCTTCGCCTTTGGCGGCGAGGCCGACCCGGTCGATTACGCCCGGGCCATGGCCGACGGTGCCCTGCTGGCGCTGATCGCCACCTTGGGGCTGCTGCAACTCGGGCATGAGACGACACCCGAGTTGACCCAGTTGGCCTGCGTGGCGCTGTACACCTATGCCCTGGCGGCGAGCCCGTCTCGCGGCCGCAGCCCGAAGCTTGCCGTGATGCTCGGCCTGCCGGCGTTGGCCGGCAGCGGTGCGCCCTGCATCGCACTTGCGCTGGGCCTTGCAGGCAGCCTGGTGTGCTTGCGCTCAGCCTACCCGATCGTGCGACGTTTCGCACCCTGGGTCATGGCGGCCACGGTACTGACGGCGGCCATCGCCACGGCATCGGGCCTGTGGACTTGGCAGGTCGGCAGCTACCGCACCCTGGACAGCGCGACCGCCGTTGCGCGGCAGTGGCTGTGGTTCCTCTGGCCGGTGTGGCCTCTGGCGCTGTGGACGCTGTGGCAGTGGCGTCGTCACATTCTCAACCGCCACATCGCTGTGCCGTTGAGCTGCGCCGCCGTTACCGCTGCGGCCAGTGTCGTGATGGGCGGGCAGGATCGTGTCCTGATGCTGTCGTTGCCCGCTCTGGCACTGCTGGCGGCGTTTGCCCTGCCGACGCTCAAACGCAGCACCGCCTCGGCGATCGACTGGTTCTCGGTTTTCTTCTTCAGCGTTTGTGCGATCGCGTTCTGGGTCATTTATGCCTCGCTGCACATCGGTTTTCCGGTGCGCCCGGCGCAGAACGTGATTAAGCTGGCGCCGGGGTTCGTCACGCAGTTCTCGGTGTTGGCGCTGGTACTGGCCGTGGTGGGAACGGTGGCGTGGGTGTGGCTGGTGCGCTGGCGCACGGGGCGCCATCAGCATGCGCTTTGGAAAAGCCTGGTGCTGCCCGCCAGCGGTGTGGCGCTGTGCTGGCTGCTGTTGATGACCTTGATGCTCCCGGTGCTGGACTACGCGCGCAGCCTGCGCCCACTGGTCACCCGCGTGGCCCTGCATGTGCCGCACACTGCCTGCATCGCGGCGCCCCGGCTGCACCGCAGCGTGTGGGCCTCACTTGAGTACTTCGGCGCATTTCGGGTCGATGGCCTCCGGGGGGCAGCCGATACGGACTGCACCTACTTGCTGCAGCCCGAACGCAAGGCGGGCAAGCATCCCGCACCGCCCGGCTGGACGCTGGTCGCCCGCGTCAGCCGCCCTACGGACCGCACCGAGTGGGTTGCCATCTACCGGAAACCTCCCGCACGCTGAACGGCAGCGAAAACCGTCAGATCAACCCACGACACCGACCGCGGTGTCGGCACTCGGCTGTGCTGGACTGGCCTGCGACTCTGAAGGTACCGCCGCCATGCGCACGCGAACGGCGGGGAACACCAGCTTGAAGCTGGACCCCATGCCGGGCTCGCTTTGAATCTCAAGCTCGCCGCCGTGACGTTGCACCACATGCTTGACGATCGACAGCCCCAGGCCGGTGCCACCGGTGTCGCGCGATCGACTGCCATCCACGCGGTAGAAGCGCTCGGTCAAGCGCGGCAGGTGTTCCTTGGCAATGCCGATGCCGCTGTCGCGCACCTCGAGTTCACCGACGCCATCGGAACGAACCGTCCAGGACACATGAACCTCGCCCCCATTGGGCGTGTAGCGAATGGCGTTGTTGACCAGGTTGGCGATGGCACTGTGCAGTTCCTGCTCGGCCCCGGCGATCGAATCCACCACGCCCTCGGGCAGGGCCGCACCGGAACACACCAGCGTGTGCCGCCCTGTCGACAGCGCCTCGGCAGCGGCACGCACCTGCGTCAGCAGTGGCTGCACCGGCACCCAGCGGTCGGCCGCAGGGCGTGGGCTGCCTTCCAGCTGAGCCAGCGTCAACAGGTCACCCACCAGGTGTTGCATGCGCTGCGCCTGTTGTGCCATCAGCTCGATGACACGGCGTCGCTCGACGTCGGTCAGCTGCAAGCTGGACATCGTCTCGATGAAACCCGACAGCACTGTCAAGGGCGTGCGAATCTCGTGCGACACGTTGGCCACGAAGCCACGGCGCATGCTGTCGTTGCGCTCGCGCTCGGTGATGTCTTGCGATAGCACCAGCTTCATCGAATCTCCGTAAGGCCGGATCAGCACCGACACCGTACCACGTGCACCGGGGCCCGGAAAGCTGACCGCCTCGTCGAACAGCCCGGCTTGCAGATAGCTGACAAACGTCGGCGCTCGAACGAGGTTGGTGATGGGCTGCTGGCGATCACGATGCGGATCGATGCCGAAATGATCCGCGGCCACCGAGTTGCACCACCCGATCTGGTCGTTGACATCGAGCAACATCACGCCATTGGGCGAGGCTTCGATGGCTGAGAGAAACTGAAGGAGTTGGCCCCTCTCGTGGTCGATTTGATCCTGCAACAGGTGCGTCGAGCGCTCGACCCGGTAGCCGACCTCGCCCCAAAAGCCGGCGTCACGCGGTGCCGCGCTGCCGTCTCGGGCCTGCAACCACTTCAAAAAGCGTTGCCCACGCAGGGCATCGAACAGCGCATAACCAAGGGCGCCCAATAACGCGCCCAGCACGGCGCCGAGCTCAGGGAGGTTGAAGGCAGTCGCCGCCAGCCAACCGGTAACACCTGCCAGCAACACGCACAGCAGCGCAGCGAGCAGGCGCGAGAACAGCCAGCCCATGTCGTGCGGCCCGGATGCGCTCAGCCGACGAGCACCGTGGCCTGTTGCGTGAGGCGATAGCCCGCGCCGCGCACCGTCTCGATCATGCGAGAGCAACCCACCGGCTCCAGGGCTTCACGCAAGCGCTTCACATGCACGTCGACCGTGCGCTCCTCGATGAATACATGGTCACCCCACACCCGGTCGAGCAGTTGTGCGCGGCTGTGCACCCGTTCAGGATGCGTCATGAAGAAATGCAGCAGGCGAAATTCGGTCGGCCCGATG
>JAKFUQ010000224.1 GCA_021732645.1 Rhizobacter sp.
GTGCGGTCGTACTTGCCCAAGCGCTCGACCACCCAGGCGTGCTGCTGCGGCACGATCTTGAACGTTTGCGAAATGAAGATGACCGCGATGATCGCGATGACGACGGCAATGTCCATGAGAGCCTTTGAAGTGAGGAGTTCAGTGGGCCGGACGCGCCAGCGCCGACAGGGGTGCGACCACCAGCCAGTTGCCTTCGACGGCTACCACGCGGTGCAAGCCAGGGCCCACGTCGCAGCCGGGCTGGAGTCGGGCGGTCCACGCGGAGCCTCGGTAGGTCACCCGGGCCGTGTGGTCGGCCGCCCACTTGCCGACGTGCACCGTTTCGCCGATGTCCAGATTCACGTCGCGGTTCTCGCGCGCCACCAGGCTTTGTGGATGTCGCATGCGGCGCCAGTGCCACAGCGCCGTCGCGCCGCTGCCAACGACCGCCGCGACGACCACCTGCACCACGCTGGCCAGCCCCAGGTGCGCCGCCACGGCGCCGCTGGCCAGGCCGAGCGCGATCATCAGCAGGTAGAAAGTACCGGTGGCGAGTTCGACCGCGACCGCAGCGCCGGCTGCGATCCACCAGAACGTGGCCTGTGACATGTCCATGTCGTGCTTGAGGTGTGGGGTTGTGAGTGGGCGCGCCAGTGTAGTTCGCGCTCGTTGATCGCGCCGCGCAGCACACGGCATGCGATGGGCTGGTGCTGCGGGCTGCGGTTCGGGTTTCGGGTCACCCAGACGCCCTAAACTTCGCGCTCCCTCCACGCTGCCCACCGGGACTGCCATGCTGCGCTTTCGCTTTCCGATCGTGATCATCGACGAGGACTACCGCTCGGAAAACACCTCTGGCCTGGGCATCCGTGCGCTGGCGCAGGCCATCGAGAAGGAAGGCTTCGAGGTGCTGGGCGCCACCAGCTATGGCGACCTGAGCCAGTTCGCGCAGCAGCAAAGCCGCGCCAGCGCCTTCATCCTGTCGATCGACGACGAGGAATTCACGCCCGGCCCCGAGCTCGACCCGGCGGTGTTGAACCTGCGCAAGTTCATCGAGGAAATCCGCTTCAAGAACGCCGACATCCCGATCTACATCTACGGCGAGACGCGCACCTCGCAGCACATCCCGAACGACATCTTGCGCGAGCTGCACGGCTTCATCCACATGTTCGAGGACACGCCGGAATTCGTGGCCCGCCACATCATCCGCGAAGCGAAGAGCTACCTGGGCGGCCTGCCGCCACCGTTCTTCAAGGCGCTGATGGACTATGCGCAGGACGGCAGCTATTCCTGGCACTGCCCCGGCCACAGCGGCGGCGTAGCCTTCCTGAAGAGCCCGGTCGGCCAGATGTTCCACCAGTTCTTCGGCGAGAACATGCTGCGCGCCGATGTGTGCAATGCAGTCGAGGAACTGGGCCAGTTGCTCGACCACGACGGCGCCATCGGCGCGTCGGAGCGCAATGCGGCACGCATCTTCAACGCCGACCACTGCTTCTTCGTCACCAACGGCACCAGCACCAGCAACAAGATGGTGTGGCACCACACGGTGGCGCCGGGCGATGTGGTGGTGGTCGACCGCAACTGCCACAAGTCGATCCTGCACGCGATCATCATGACCGGTGCGGTGCCGGTGTTTTTGCGGCCTACGCGCAACCATTACGGGATCATCGGCCCGATCCCTCAAGCGGAGTTCTCGCCCGACGCGATCCGCCAAAAGATCGCCGCCAACCCGCTGCTCAAGGGCGTCAACGCGAAGTCTGTCAAGCCGCGCATCCTGACCTTGACGCAGAGCACCTACGACGGCGTGCTCTACAACACCGAGACCATCAAGCACGCGCTCGACGGCTACATCGACACGCTGCACTTCGACGAAGCCTGGTTGCCGCACGCGGCCTTTCACCGCTTCTACGGCAGCTTCCACGCGATGGGCAAGAAGCGCGCGCGGCCGCGCGACCAGATCGTCTTCGCGACGCAGTCCACCCACAAGCTGCTCGCCGGCATCAGCCAGGCCAGCCAGGTGCTGGTGCAGGACGCGGTCGACAGAAAACTCGACACGCATTTGTTCAACGAAGCGTATTTGATGCACACCAGCACCAGCCCGCAGTACGCGATCATCGCCAGCTGCGATGTGGCCGCCGCGATGATGGAGGCCCCAGGGGGCCCGGCCCTGGTCGAGGAAAGCATCAGCGAGGCGCTCGATTTCCGCCGCGCAATGCGCAAGGTCGACAAGGAGTTCGGCAACAAGGACTGGTGGTTCAAGGTCTGGGGCCCGGACAAGCTGTGCGCCGAGGGCATCGGCAAGAGCTGCGACTGGGTGCTGAAGGCCGGCGACAAGTGGCACGGCTTCGGCGACCTGGCCGAGGGCTTCAACCTGCTCGACCCGATCAAGAGCACCATCATCACGCCGGGCCTCGACATGTCGGGCAAGTTCGCCAAGACGGGCATTCCGGCGTCCATCGTCACCAAGTACCTGGCCGAGCACGGCATCGTGGTCGAGAAGACCGGGCTGTACTCGTTCTTCATCATGTTCACGATCGGCATCACCAAGGGCCGCTGGAACACGATGGTGACGGCACTCCAGCAGTTCAAGGACGACTACGACCGCAACCTGCCGATGTGGAAGATGCTGCCGGAGTTCGTTGCCAAGCACCCGCGCTATGAGCGCATGGGCCTGCGCGACCTGTGCCAAAGCATCCACGCGATGTACGCCAAGGGCGACATCGCGCGACTGACCACCGAGATGTACCTGTCCGACCTGCAGCCGGCGATGAAGCCGAGCGACGCCTACGCCTACATCGCGCACCGCAAGACCGAGCGGGTCGAGATCGATGCGCTCGAAGGCCGCATCACCACGACGCTGCTGACACCCTACCCACCGGGCATTCCGCTGCTCATTCCGGGCGAGGTGTTCAACAAGAAGATCGTCGACTACCTGCGCTTCACCCGCGACTTCAACGCCGCCTTCCCCGGCTTCGACACCGACGTGCACGGCCTGGTCGAGGAAGAGACCGAAGAGGGTGGCAAGCGCTACGGGATCGACTGCGTGCGGGAGGGCTGACGCTTGTTCACCTACGTCTGTCTCGGCAGCAACGACCGGCCACGCGCGGTGGCCTTCTACGACCCGGTGATGGCAGCCCTCGGCCTGCAACGCTGCGACACGAGCAGCGAGCCCGATTGGGACGGCTGGTACGGCTGGGGAACCTACGTCGACGAAGGCCGCATCGAGGTGGCGTTGTGGCTGTGCGAGCCGTTCAACGGCCAGCCCGCAGGCGGGGGCAACGGCACGATGGTGGCTTTCGCCGCCAAGTCCTGGACACAGGTACAAGCATTCCACCGCGAGGCGTTGGCGCACGGCGGCACGTCTGAAGGCGAACCTGGATTGCGCGTTCACTACGGGCCGGATTTCTATGCAGCCTATGTGCGCGATCCGGATGGCCACAAGCTCGCTGCAGTTTGTCGCGGCGCCGGATCGCCGGGGGCCTGATACCGGGTCGTGAACCCTTGAGGTCAGCGCGAGAGCACTGCGGCGGGCCGCTGTGTTGCGCTCGTGTCCCCCGGGCCTGAAAAGACAGGCCCTCCTCCTTTACCTCGCTCCACACAGCGACCCACCGCAGCGCTCCAACAACCACCGAAGCGGTCTGGTGTTTGATGCCTTTGCATGATGCGACGGTGCCTGCTGCCGAGGGCGTGGGGTGACCGGCGCAGCGAAGTCAAGGAGGAAGGCCGGATCGGTCTTCCCCGACGTGTGTGGCTGGTGAACCGGCCTGGGGGACATGAGCGGAGCCGGTCACCCCGCGCCCTCGGCAGCCTCGCAAGAGCCCGATGAAGAGGTTCAGTCGATCACTGATGCACAGCCGGTCGCACCAACGCTGGGCGACCACCAAAGCGTTTCAGGATCGATTGCTCGATGCCGGCAGCGTCCAGTCCGCAGCGTGACATCAGCACCACCGGGTCGCCGTGTTCGATGAACTCGTCGGGCAGGCCCAGCACCAGCACCGGCATCGCGATGCCCGCCTGCTGCAACGCTTCGAGCACGGCCGAGCCCGCGCCGCCCATCGTGCAGCCGTCTTCGACCGTGACCAGCGCATCGTGGGTGCGCGCCAGCTCGGCGACCAGGGCCACATCGAGCGGCTTGGCGAAGCGCATGTTGGCCACTGTGGCATCGAGGCGTTCGGCCGCGTCCAACGCGGCATAGAGCAGGGTGCCGAAGGCCAGGATGGCGAGGCGCTTGCCGTGTGCGCCGACGTGGTGGCCTGCCTCGCGGCGCACCTCGCCCTTGCCCAAGGGAATTGCCGTCATCGCGGTTTGCACCTCGACGCCCACGCCCTTGCCGCGTGGGTAACGCACGGCGGTTGGGTGGTCTTGCAGGAAGGCGGTGTAGAGGAGCTGCCGGCATTCGTTCTCGTCGGCCGGCGTCATCACGCTCATGTTCGGGATGCAGCGCAGGTAGGCGATGTCGTAGTTGCCCGCATGCGTGGCGCCATCGGCGCCGACCAGGCCCGCGCGGTCGAGGGCGAACACCACCGGCAGGTTCTGGATGGCCACGTCGTGGATCAGCTGGTCGTAGGCCCGCTGCAAGAAGGTGGAGTAGATCGCGACGACCGGCTTCAGGCCTTCGCAGGCAAGTCCGGCCGCAAAGGTCACCGAGTGCTGTTCGGCGATACCCACATCGTGGTAGCGGTTCGGAAAGCGGCGCTCGAACTCGACCATGCCCGAGCCTTCTCGCATGGCCGGGGTGATGCCGACCAGCCGCTCGTCCTGCGCCGCCATGTCGCACAGCCAGCTGCCGAACACCTGGGTGAAGGTCGGCTTGCCTGCTGCTGCGGCCTTGATGCCCACGGCCGGGTCGAACTTGCCGGGGCCGTGGTAATTGATCGGGTCTTTCTCGGCCAGCTGGTAGCCCTGGCCTTTCTTGGTGACCACGTGCAGGAACTGCGGCCCCTTGAGGTGACGCAGGTTCTCCAGCGTCGGGATCAGCGCATCGAGGTCGTGACCGTCGATCGGGCCAACGTAGTTGAAGCCAAACTCCTCGAAGATCGTGCCGGGCACGAC
>JAKFUQ010000241.1 GCA_021732645.1 Rhizobacter sp.
GAGGTCACCTTCTGCTTGCCGGTCTACCGCTTGCGGCCGCAGCGCGAGGTCTATGCCGACATCAATGCGTGGTGGAGCGCCAACGCCGAGGCCGGCCGCGCCAGCCTGCTGATGGGCTACAGCTTCGGCAAGGCGCAGCGGCTGCTGGCCGGGCTGGACGAACGCATCGGGCCCATCGTCGTGCACGCGGCAGTCGAGCCTTTGAACCGCGCCTACCGGGCCGAAGGCGTGCGGCTGCCGGCCACGCAGTTGATCAGCGAGGTGAGCGACAAGGCCAGCCTGCGCCGTGCCATCGCGATCGGACCGCCGGCGGCGCAAGGCAGCAGCTGGGCACGCGGTTTCACCGTTGGGGGCGTCGAGGCCAGTGATGCCTTCGCCAGTGGCTGGATGCAGCTGCGCGGTGCGCGCCGCCGCCGCGCGGTCGACCGCGGTTTCGTGATGAGCGACCACGCCGACTGGCCCGGCCTGCAGCGCGCCATCGCCGCGACCGGTGCCGAGCGCGTCATCGTGACGCACGGCTACGAGGCGGTGATGGTGCGCTGGCTGGAACAGCAGGGGCTGCAGGCGGGCTCATTCAAAACCGAGTACGGGGACGAGCTGCTGGACGCTGCGCTCCCGCCACTGCCGGAGGGCCACGCTGAATCCTGATGCCGATTCCGTCTGTTCTGCCAAACCTATTTGATCAAAAAAGCGCTCCCGACGGGATTTTCAAGAAAGAAGCGGGGCTTGTTTTTTTCAAGAAACTCGTCAATGGCCTTTTTGGCGCCCGGAAAGTCCAGGTAGCCGTAGTCATCGAGGTACATGATTCCGCCAGTCCTGAGCTGAGGATAAAGAAACTCAATTGCAGCCCGTGTTGGTTCGTACATGTCGACGTCAATGGATACGAAACTCAGTTCTCTGCGCGCTTGGTTCGCAAAGACCTCTGGAATCCAACCCTTGTGCAGCTCGGCTGTTCCGAACGGTGCGAGCACGGATTTAACGTGGTCAATATTGGAAATGAAATAACGCTGAGCTTTATCGCGTTGCTCCTTCGTGGCTTTGAACTCCGATAAATCACTTTCCGTGAATGCAGACAGCCCCTCAAAGGAGTCGAAAATCACCAACTTGCCGGTACATCGGGCTTTTCGCATGATCGAAGAAATGATGACGCTCGAATGCCCATGCCAGCAGCCGCATTCCACCAGATCGAGATGTGGCGCCTCTTCCACAGCCTTGGTCACCAGCTGGGTCAGAAAATAGAATCTCAATCGCTTGTTGAGGTTATCAAATTCCCCCTTTTGTGAGGCTTTGATCGCTTCGTCATACAGACGGTTTCGCGGGTTGTCAGGCGACAGAGAATTCAGCAGTGACGTTTTCAGCAATGAAGGTTTTTTCAGCATGATGCCTTCCGAATTCGTGGCTCAGATATTAAGCACTTCTGCCGTCATCCGGTAAGGAATGAGGCGCTTCTCGCAGCTCTACGCAGCGCTCGACGCCAGCACCGCGACCACCGCCAAGGTCGAGGCGCTGAAGCGCTACTTCGCCATCGCCGATGCGGCCGATGCAGCCTGGGCCGTGTATTTCCTGGCCGGGGGCAAGCCACGCCAGGTGGTGCCGACCGGCGTGTTGCGGGCACTGGCCTGCACACGCGCGGGCATCGACGACTGGCTGTTCGACGAGTGCTATCAGGCGGTGGGTGATCTGGCCGAAACGATAGCGCATGTGTTGCCACCGCCGTCGTCGCGCAGCGATGTCGGGTTGGCGGTGTGGATAGCACAGCGCCTGCTGCCGCTGCGTGACGAGACGCCCGAGACGCAGGCGGTGCGCATCGCGGCGTACTGGGACGAGCTCGGTGCCGACGAGCGCTTTCTGCTGACCAAGCTGATCGGCGGCGGCTTTCGCGTCGGCGTCAGCAAGCTGCTGGTGCAGCGCGCGCTGGCCGAGTGGGCCGGGCTCGATGCCAAGGTGGTCGCGCAGCGGATGATGGGCAGCACCGACAAGACCGCACGGCCCGATGCCGCGGGTTTTGCACGGCTGGTGTCGCATGAGGCCGAACCCGACCGCGATGCGGGCCAGCCGTATCCGTTCTTCCTCGCGCATCCCGTCGAGACGGCGATCGACGATTTCGATGCGGTGCTGGGCCCGGCCAGCGATTGGCTGGTCGAGTGGAAGTACGACGGCATCCGCGCGCAGGTGGTGCGGCGCGCCGGCCAGGTGTGGATTTGGTCGCGCGGCGAGGAACTGGTGACCGACCGCTTCCCCGAGGTCGTGGCCATCGCGCAGACCTGGCCGGACGGCACGGTGCTCGACGGTGAGATCCTGGTCTGGCGGCCCGGCAGCGACCGGCCCGCGCCGTTCAATCGGCTGCAGCAGCGCATCGGACGCAAGAACCTGACGAAGAAGATCCTCGCCGACGCGCCGGTGACGTTCATGGCCTACGACCTGTTGGAGCAAGGCGGCGTTGATGTGCGAGAACAACCGCAGCACGTGCGGCGTTCGGCTCTGGAAGCATTGGCCGCTGACGCGCCATCGCTGCGCCTGTCGCCGCTGCTGCACGGCACTTGGCCCGAACTGGCGGCGCTGCGCGCGCAATCGCGAAGCCGAGGCGTCGAAGGCTGCATGCTGAAGCACCGCGACGCCCACTACGGCAGCGGTCGCCGCAAGCAGGCCGGCGCATCGCCGGGCGCGCGGTCGCTCGCCTGGTGGAAGTGGAAGGTCGAGCCGCTGAGCGCCGACGCGGTGCTGATCTACGCCCAGGCCGGCCACGGCCGCCGTGCCAGCGTCTACACCGACTACACCTTTGCGGTGTGGAACCGCACGCCGCGCGATGCGGCCGAGGCGCAGGCGGTGGTCGATGCGATCGCGGCGCGCCAGCCTGCGCAGCCCGATGGCCTGCAACTGGTCGCGTTCGCCAAGGCCTATGGCGGCCTGAGTGACGAAGAGTTCAAGGCGGTCGACCGCGTGATCCGGCAGACCACGCTGGAGAAATTCGGCCCGGTGCGCAGCGTCAAGCCGACGATGGTGTTCGAGCTGGGCTTCGAAGGCCTCGGCCGCAGCACCCGCCACAAGAGCGGCATCGCGGTGCGGTTTCCGCGCATGCTGAGAATCCGCAACGACAAGCCGCTGCACGAAGCCGACACACTCGCTACGCTCGAAGCGCTGATGCAATCTGGAGACCCTGCTGATGAACACGACGGACTTTGACTGCGACCTGCTGGTGATCGGTGCCGGCAGCGGTGGCGTGCGGGCCGGGCGTTTCGCGGCGCAGCGCGGCACGCGCGTGATCGTGGTCGAAGGCGGCGCGCTCGGCGGCACCTGCGTCAACGTCGGCTGCATCCCGAAGAAGCTCTATAGCTATGCAGCCCACTACGCCGAAGCCTTCGAGCAGTCGCATGGCTTCGGGTGGGAGGCCGCCACACCGCGCTTCGACTGGGCGGTGCTGAAGGCACGCCGCGCCGCCGAGATCGCGCGGTTGAACGGCATCTACGACGGCTTGCTGAAGTCGGCCGGCGCGACACTGGTGCGCGGCTGGGCGAGCGTGGTCGATCCGCACACGGTGGCCGTTCGTCCTGTCGATGGCGCTGCAGATCCAGCGGTCAAGCACTACACCGCGAAGCACATCCTGCTGGCCACTGGTGGCCAGCCGCAGAAGGTCGATGGCCCGGGCGCCGAATGGGCGCTCAGCTCCGACGACATGTTCGATCTCGATCCGTTCCCGCGCCGCCTGGTCGTGGTCGGTGGCGGCTACATCGCCTGCGAATTCGCGTCGATCTTCAACGGCCTCGGCGCGCAGGTGACGCTGGTGCACCGCGGGCCGCGACTGCTGCGCGGCTTCGACCACGAGGTCGCTGATTTCGTCACCGCCGAGATGCGCAAAAAGGGCATCACGGTGCACCTGCAGTCCACGATCGCCAACGCGTCTCGAACCGGCGACGTGCAGACGCTGCGCCTGAAGCAGCCCGCAGCCGAAGGTACCGAGATCGAAGCCGACGCCGTGCTGCACGCCACCGGCCGCATCCCGCGGACCCGCGGCCTGGGGCTGGAGGCGCTCGGCATCACGCTGAATGCCAACGGCACGGTGCCGGTCGATGCGCATTTCCAGACCATCGTGCCGTCGGTGCATGCGCTGGGCGACCTGGTCGGCCACATGGCCTTGACGCCGATCGCGCTTGGCGAGGCGATGCTGCTGGTCGATCACTTGTTCGGCGACAGCGTGCGGCAGCCGATCGACTACGCGATGGTGCCCACGGCGGTGTTCACGCACCCGAACATTGGCACCGTGGGCCTGGGTGAAGAGGCGGCCCGTGTGCGCGGGCCGGTGCGCATCTACCGCAGTGATTTCAAGCCGCTGCAGCACACGCTGAGCGGCAGCAGCGAACGCACGCTGATGAAGATCGTCGTCGACGATGCATCAGACCGGGTGCTGGGCATGCACATGGTCGGTGCCGACGCGGGCGAGGTGATCCAGGGCTTCGCCGCGGCACTGCAGGCCGGCCTCACCAAGGCCCAGCTCGACCGCACCATCGGCATCCACCCGACCGGGGCGGAAGAGTTCGTCACGATGCGCGAAGTGTCGCGGCGCTAGCTGCCGCGACGGGCTCAGCGCAGCGTGTAGCCGCGGGCGTCCATGCAGGCGTCGGTCGCGCGGTTGAACACGCTGCTGTCGGCCATCGCGCTCGGCTGGGTGGTGGCCCAACGGTTGCAATCCTGGCGATCGGCTTCGATCTGCTGGGCGTTCTGGCCGTTGCGCGGGTAGATGATCGGCTCTGGCGGGGCCTTCGCCACCGGCTCCTGGCGCGGCACCTCGCGGTAGACGGGCGCCGGTACCTCGCGGTAGACCACCGAGGGCGGGTCCACATACACATAGCCTGGCGGGTAGGCCGGCACGATCACGCTGGAATACACCGGCGGCCCGTAGCTGTAGCTGCTGTAGCCGTAACGCGAACCGGCCAGCCAGCCCAGCCCGACACCCAGGACCAGTCAGAGGCACACA
>JAKFUQ010000233.1 GCA_021732645.1 Rhizobacter sp.
GCGTGCAAGTAGGTCATCTCCGGGCTGTCGGCGGCAGGCTTGACGAATTCGAGTGCGGCGGCCTGTTCGTCAGACAACGGCAACTTGAAGCGGTCGCGAAATGCGATCAGGTCGTCGCGCCCGAGCTTCTTTTGCTGGTGCGTGGTCATCCGGCCCTGGCCCGCAGCGCCCATGCCGTAGCCCTTCTTGGTTTGCGCCAGGATCACCGTGGGGCAGCCCACAGATTGCATCGCCTCGTGGTACGCGGCATGTATCTTCACCAAGTCGTGGCCGCCACGTTTGAGCAGGTCGATCTGCTCGTCGGTCAGGCCCTGCACCAACGCGGCGAGTTGCGGGTTCTGGCCGAAGAAGTGCTCGCGGTTATAGCGGCCATCCTTGGCGGCAAAGGTCTGGAACTGGCCGTCGACGGTTTGCGCGAAGGCCTGCGCCAAGGCGCCGGTGGTGTCGTTGGCAAACAGCCCATCCCAGTCTGAGCCCCACACCAGCTTGATGACGCGCCAGCCAGCGCCTACGAACAATGCTTCCAGTTCGTCGATGACGCGGCTGTTGCCACGGACCGGGCCGTCCAGGCGCTGCAGATTGCAGTTCACCACCCAGATCAGGTTGTCGAGCTTCTCGCGCGAGGCGAGCGTCAGCGCCGACATGCTCTCCGGCTCGTCCATCTCGCCGTCACCGAACACGCCCCACACTTTGCGACCGGCCGTGTTTTGCAACTGCCGGTGGCTGAGGTAACGCATGAAGCGCGCATGGAAGATCGAACTGATCGGGCCCAGCCCCATGGAGCCGGTCGGGAACTGCCAGAAATCGGGCATCAGCCACGGGTGGGGGTAGCTGCTCAGGCCCTGCTTGCCGGCCACGCGGGCGGCGATCTCTTGCCGGTAATAGGCCAAGTCCTGTTCGTTCAAGCGCCCTTCAAGGAACGCACGCGCATAAACCCCGGGTGCCGAATGCGCCTGGAAAAAGACCAGGTCGCCACCGCCGGAGTCGGGGTGGCTTGCACGGAAGAAGTGGTTGTAGCCGACCTCGAACAGGTCGGCGGCGCTGGCATAGCTGGCGATGTGGCCGCCGAGTTCGCCGTAAGCCTGGTTGGCGCGCACCACCATGGCCAGCGCGTTCCAGCGCATGAGCGAGGCCAGCCTCTCCTCGATCGCCAGATCGCCTGGGAAAGGCGCTTGCTGCGACAGCGGAATGGAGTTGACGTAGGGCGTGCCGCGGATGGGCTTCCAGGAGATCGCCGGTTCGCGCGCTGAGGTGGCGAGCGCGTCCATGATCTCGCGCACGCGTTGCGGGCCTGCGACCTGCAACACCGACTGCAGGGCATCCTTCCATTCGGCGGTTTCTTGCGGGTCGCTGTCGGGTGCTGAAAGAACGCCCGCAGACGATGGGATTGACATGTCACTCATGGCTGGTCTCCTTGATGTGGCCACTATAGACAGTCATACTGGAAATTTGCGCTTGATTTTGCGAGCCAAATGCCTGTATCACAGCACAAAATTCGGTGAATACTGAAAAGGCAAGCATGATGGAATTTGACGCGGTGGACCTGCGCATCCTGCGCGAACTGCAGAACGACGCCAGCCTCTCGAATGTTGCCCTGGCCAAGCGCGTCCACCTCTCGCCATCAGCGTGCCTGGCGCGCGTCAAGGCGCTGGAGTCGAATGGCCTGATCCGTCAGTATGTGGCGCTGCTCGATCCGCAACGGCTGGGGCTGACGCTCAATGTGTTCATCTCGATCAGCCTCAATCAGCAAACGCGCGCCGCTCTGGATGCCTTCGAGGCCAAGGTCTCGGCGCGCGAGGAGGTCATGGAGTGCTACCTGATGTCCGGTGAGGCCGACTACCTGATCCGCGTGGCAATGACCGACATCGCTGCGCTCGAACGCTTCATCACCGAACAGCTGTCACCGATGAAAGAGGTCGAGAAGATCCGCTCGAGCTTTGCGCTGAAGCAGGTGCGCTACAAAACGGCATTGCCGTTGCAACTCAGCTGACTGAGCCTGCTTTGCGCTTTGCCAGCGCCCGCTTCACTCGCCAGCCCAGCAGCACCGCGATCACGACGGCATAGACCGCCACTTCGGCGAAGTTGTTCTTCGCCGCGCGCATCCAGAAGAAATGCAACAGACCCAGCAGCACGATGGCATAGACCGCACGGTGCAGCATCTGCCAGCGCGCTGCACCCATCCACTTGATCGCGCGGTTGAACGAGGTGGCGGCCAGCGGCACCATCAGCAGCAGGCCGGCGGTGCCGACCAGGATGAAAGGCCGCTTGATGATGTCCTTGACGATGGCGTCGATGTCGAAGCCTTGGTCCAGCCAGCCGTAGCTGAGGAAGTGCGTGACCACGTAGAAGAAGGTGAACAGTCCCAGCATGCGGCGAAAGCGCGCCAGCGCTGGCAGGTTCGTCCATTGCCGCAGCGGAGAGACGGCCAGCGTGATGCACAGGAATCGCAGCGTCCAGTCGCCGGTGGCTCTGATCAAAGCCTCGGCGGGGTTGGGCCCCAGCGTGTTGGCCCAGGCGCCGTAGAACAACCAGAAGAACGGCAGCAGGCACAGCGCAAACACCACCACCTTGGCCGCCGGATGCAGCAGCACGGGCTTGCGCTTGACCGGCGCGACTGCGGCTCCGGACGCCGCTGCGCCTGCGCTCGCCATCGCACGCACCTTGGCAGGCGATCCCTCAGCCGAGGGGCGCAGGGAAGGGTTGGGGCCGACGGTGGACATCACGTTCATGGGGAGGGGCTGGGTGTCAGCGAGTGCGGCTCAGAAGAACTTCGTCAAGTCCATGCCGGCGTACAACTGGCCGACCTGGGGTTCGTAGCCGTTGAACATCAGCGTGGCGCGCTTTTTCTGGAACAGCCCGTCCTCGCCAATGCGGCGCTCGGTGGCCTGGCTCCAGCGCGGGTGGTCTACCGTGGGGTTCACGTTCGAGTAGAAGCCGTATTCGCTGCTGGCGGCCTTGTTCCAACTGGTGCGGGGTTCTTTCTCGACGAAACGGATGGCCACGAGCGACTTGCCGCTCTTGAAGCCGTACTTCCAGGGCACCACAGCGCGCACAGGTGCGCCGCTCTGGTTGGGCAACACTTCGCCGTACAGGCCGAAGGCGAGCAGCGTCAGCGGGTTCATCGCTTCGTCGAGGCGCAGGCCTTCGACGTAGGGCCATTGCAGCACCCGCGAGCCGACGCCGGGCATCGTCTTCGGGTCGGCCAGGGTAACGAACTCGACGTACTTCGCGTTGCCAGTGGGTTCGACCTGCTTGATCAGCTCGGACAGCGAATAGCCGATCCACGGGATGACCATCGACCAGCCCTCGACGCAGCGCATGCGGTAGATGCGTTCTTCCATCGGGCTCAGCTTGAGCAGGTCTTCGATGTCGTAGACACGGGGCTTGCCGACCGCGCCTTCGACGCTGACCGTCCATGGCCGTGCTTTGAGCCTGTGGGCGTTGCGCGCCGGGTCGGACTTGTCGGTGCCGAACTCGTAGAAATTGTTGTACGAGGTCACGTCCGCGTAGGGCGTGAGCCTTTCCAGCGTCATGCCTGCCGGCACGCTGCTGCGTTTGCCGGCCAGCGCAGCCAGCTTGCCCGGGCGTGTGGTTTGCGCCATCGCATCACGGGCCGCCCACGAGGCCATCGCCAGCCCGGCACTGCCGGCCGCCATCGACTTCAGCAGTGTGCGGCGGCCTTCGTAGACCTCGCGTGGCGTGATGTCGCTGGCAACGCTGTGAACGAAACCGTGATCTTGGTGGAAATGCATGCGGAGGCTCCTGGGCTGGTTGCAGCGCTGCGATGTCTAGTGTCGGCGGGGGCACGCGATCCTTACGCGGGGATGCCCGGGCGCCCCAAGGCAGGCTGTGGGGTCGTGAATCAGATCACGTCGGTAGAGCCCGACGGCACGAACAGGCGCAGCGAGCTTTGCGACTGTCGCTCGCGAAAGCCTTTGCGCGCGAACAACTTGGCTTGCGCCTCGGCAGGCAGGTCGGTGATGTTGAGGATGTTCTTGACGATCAGCGTGTCGATCACGTCTTCAAGCACCCGCACAAAATCGGCGTCGAGCTTCGAATAGCCATCGTCTCCGCCGGTGCCGCCCACGAAGGCCTGCACCTCGGCATGCGCATCGGGCAGGAACTCGTCGCTGCCTGCGATGGGATGACGATGCAGGCTGTCGATGGCTCCGATGGCTGAACGTTGGATGTAGGGCATGCGTGGCAACAAAAGGCTGCTCTCACTCTACGCCGATCAACCCACCCGATGCGCCACGAACAGACCGTTGATTGCCGCCCAGTCCGATGGACTTCGAACGCCGCAGCGCTCAAAAGAAAAGCCGGTCATCGACCGGCTTGCACAGGGGGAGATCGGCGTTTAGTGCAGTCCAGCGACGTACTCGGCCAGGCCCTTGATTTCGCGGTCGTTGAGCTTCGCTGCCACGCCGATCATCGGGGCGCTGTTCTTGCGCTCGCCGCTGCGGAAGGCGGTCAGCTGCGCAGCGGTGTAGTCGGCATGCTGGCCCGCCATGCGGGGGTACTGCGCTGGAATGCCGGCGCCGTTCGGGCCGTGGCAGCCCGCGCAGGCCGGGATGCTGCGCTCGGCGATACCACCACGGTAGATTTTCTCGCCCAGCCTGGCCAGGGCTTCGTCTGTGGCAAAGCCCGACTTGGCCTGCTTCGAGGCGTAGAACGCAGCCACGTTCTTCATGTCTTCCTCGCTGAGCCCAGCGGCCATGCCATTCATGATCGCGTTGACCCGCAGCCGGCTTTTGAATTCGACCAACTGTTTGACCAGGTATTCCGGGTGTTGGCCTTGCAAGATGGGATTGGCTGGGCTCCCGCGGGAGCCGTCGCTGCTGTGGCAGGCGGAGCACACTGCGGCGACGACAGCGCCTTTGGCCGGGTCGGACTTGACCGCCTTTGGGGTCTCTTCATTTGCCGAAGCTGTGACAGCAACAAGGTAAACACAAGAGAGCAGTAC
>JAKFUQ010000227.1 GCA_021732645.1 Rhizobacter sp.
CAAGGGCGACCGCGGCACCTGCCGCGCCGACGCTGTACTACATCAACAGTGCCACCGACACGCTGCACAGCGCCGTGGGCAATTTCAACACCCCCACCATCGGCCTCGTCGGCGCGCTGGGTGTTGACGTGCTGAACGCCAACGGCTTCGACATCGTCGGTGGTCTTGGCTACGCCGCGTTCACCGTCGATGCCGGCACCTCGCTGGTCACCGACCTGTACAGCATCAACCTCAGCACCGGTGCCGCCACCTCGCTGGGCACCTTCAACGGCACGCTGTCGGGCCTCACGGCAGCCGTTCCCGAGCCAGAAAGCTATGCGCTGATGTTGGCCGGTCTGGCTGCCGTTGGCTTCATGGCCAAGCGTCGCAAGTCGGTCTGACCCTGAGCCTCAGGGGCTGATCCGCGCGGGCGTCAGCGGCTCACAAGCCGTTGGCCGTCAGCGCTTCGCGAACGGCAGTGGCCTGGCGGCGCGACACCGCCAGCCACTCGCCCACAGGCGCCACCTGCACTGCCCAGCAGTCGCCGGTGGCGCTTTCTTCATGGGCCTCAGCGTCTTTGTCGCCATCGCGGGCAACCTCGCCCAAGGCGCGTCGCTCCAGCGAGCGCATCGCCTGGCGCGCCACCAGTGCGTTGCGATGCACCCGCACGAAGCGCGACCCCAGCCGGTGCTCCAGATCGGCGAGCGCATCGTCGAGCACGTAGGTGTGCGTGGCGGTCCGCAGCGTCACGTATTTCAGCTCGGCCTTCAGGTACAGCACCTCGGCAATCGGCACGCGCAAGCGGCGGCCGCGAACGCTGACCACCAGCACCGGGTCGGGCTGTGCTGCGTTGTCTGCCACGCTCGACGCCAGTGCCGCCGTCACCACTGGGTTGCGCACGCGCGCCGCCACCCGTTGCAGCGCCAGCTGCAGTCGCTCGCGGCGTACCGGCTTGGTCAGGTAATCCACCGCGTCCAGGTCGAAGGCCTTGAGCGCATGCCCGCTGTGCGCGGTCACGAACACGACAACCGGTGGCAGCGGCAGCGCGCCGAGTTCTTCGGCCAGCTGCATCCCGTCCAGGCCGGGCATCTGGATGTCGAGCAGCACCAGCTCGCAGGCCCGTTGCGCCGAGGCCGCCACGGCCCCCTGCCCGTGTTGTTGCAGCCAGACACGGGCCTGCAGCGCATTGGCCGCCTCACCGACCACGCTGGCGCGCGGCTCGGTGCACGCTTCCAGCAGCGCGCGCAGCCGCACCCGTGCGAGTTCCTCGTCGTCGATCAGCAGCACGCGCAGTGGCGGGGTGGGGGCGTTCATCGCCTGGGCTGATTCAAAAGGGCGTCACAGCGGAATCGCGATCTGCACGCGGAAGGTGTCGCCGTCGCGACGTGCCTCGAACTGCGCGGCCACATCGTGCATCAACCGCAGCCGTTCCTGCACATTGCCGAGCGCCATGCCGTGGCCGGGCCGGGGGGCGTGGCTGGCGGTGGCGGGCACACTGTTGACGATGGTGATCCAGGCCCGGCCACCCTTGACGCTGGTTCGCACCCGGATCGTGCCGCCCTCGTCGGCCATCTCGACGCCATGGCGCACGGCGTTTTCAACCAGCGGTTGCAGCAGCAGCGGCGGCATGCGTGCTGCGCCAGCGGCGGGGTCGAGCGCCCAGGTGACGGCCAGCCGGTGGCCGAAGCGGATCTGCTCGATGGCCAGGTAGCGCTGCGCCAGTTCAACCTCTTCGTTCAGCGTGACCGATTCGCCGGTCTCGGTCAGCGCCACACGAAACAACTCGGCCAGGTCCTCCAGCACCGCCTCCGCCCGGTGCGGATCGTGGCGCACCAGCGCCAGCGCCGAATTCAGCGTGTTGAACAAAAAATGCGGCCGGATGCGTGACTGCAGCTCGGTCAGCTTGGCGGCGGTGTCGGCGGGCGTGCGCGCCAGCGCCCACATGCGCAGCCAGTGGTGGATCACCAGCGCATAGGCCATCCCCGCCAGCGCCGGGCCCTGCGGGCCGATGCGGTTGAGATCGCTCGTGCCGACCTGCGTCGCCAGCAGCCACCCCCCCACGGCGCAGGCCGCCCCCAGCGCCATGGCCGCCGTCGTCTGGGCCAGCCGCGACATGCGCGCCAGCGGCGCTTTCAATGCACACGCCGCAATCAGCCAGGCCAGCAACGCTGGTGTGGCGATGCTGGCACCGAGCGCCAGGGCCAGGGCCCAGGCATAGGCGCTGGTGGCGGTGAACAGCACCCCCGCCGCCAGCACCGCATGCACGAACAGCATGGCCCGCAGCACCACGCCGACATGGCAGACATCGAACAACGCAGGCGGCTGCCGCAAGCGCGGCCCGTCGGCGGGGGCGGAGGCGGGGCTGGAGGGGGTCATCGATAGAATCGAAGGCACGTCACCGATTGTGTACAAACCCGCAACAACACTGGCGACGGCGCTCTCTTGCGCCCCCTTGCGCCCCTTCAAGCCCATGGCGTCTGATCCCCTGTCCAACAAATCGCAAGCCTGGTCGGCGCTGTTCTCCGAGCCCATGAGCACGCTGGTGCAGCGCTACACCGCCAGCGTCTGCTTCGACCAGCGCCTGTGGCGCGCCGACATACAGGGCTCGCTGGCGCATGCCGAGATGCTGTGTCACCAGGGCATCATCAGCGCCGAAGACCGCGCCAGCATCGAGCGCGGCATGGCGCAGATCAGCGCCGACATCGAGGCCGGGCGTTTCGAGTGGAAGCTCGAACTCGAAGACGTGCACCTCAACGTCGAGGCGAGGTTGACACAACTGGTCGGCGACGCCGGCAAGCGCTTGCACACCGGCCGCTCTCGGAACGACCAAGTCGCCACCGACGTGCGGCTGTGGCTGCGCGGCGAGATCGACACGCTGCTGCCGTTGTTGAAGGCGATGCAGACCGCGCTGGTCGACGTGGCCGAGCAGAACATCGACACCATCCTCCCCGGCTACACCCACATGCAGGTGGCTCAGCCGGTGAGCTTTGCGCACCACCTGCTGGCGTATGTGGAAATGTTCGCGCGCGACGCCGATCGGTTGTGCGACGTGCGCAAGCGCGTCAATCAATTGCCGCTGGGTGCCGCCGCGCTGGCCGGCACCAGCTACCCACTGGACCGCGAACGGGTGGCGCGCACGCTGGGCTTCGACGGCGTGTGCCAGAACAGCCTCGACGCGGTCAGCGACCGCGACTTCGCTATCGAATTCACCGCTTTCGCCTCGATCACCATGGTGCACATCTCGCGTCTGGCCGAAGAGCTGGTGCTGTGGATGAGCCAGAACTTAGGCTTCATCGACCTGGCCGATCGCTACTGCACTGGCTCATCGATCATGCCGCAGAAGCGCAACCCCGATGTGGCCGAACTGGCGCGCGGCAAGAGCGGCCGCGTGGTCGGCCACCTGATGGGCCTGATCACGCTGATGAAGGGGCAGCCGCTGGCCTACAACAAGGACAACCAGGAAGACAAGGAGCCGCTGTTCGACACCGTCGACACGCTGTGCGACACCTTGCGCATCATGGCCGAGATGGTGGCGGGGATCATCGTGAAGCCCGAGCCCATGGAGCGCGCCGCCTTGAAGGGCTACGCCACTGCGACCGATCTGGCCGACTACCTGGTCAAGAAGGGCCTGCCGTTTCGCGATGCGCACGAGGCCGTGGCCCACGCGGTCAAGCAGGCGATCGTGCAAGGTGTCGATCTGAGCGCGCTGCCACTGGCCACGCTGCAAGGCTTCAACGCCAGCATCAGCGACGATGTATTCGAGGTGCTGACGCTGCGCGGCTCACTCAACGCCCGCAATGTGCTGGGCGGCACCGCGCCGGACCAAGTGCGCGCGCAGATCGCGCGGCACCGGGCGCGGCTGGGCTGATCGCGCCTGTGCCACGCGTGCTGCTGACGCTGGCCTTCATCGCGGCCCTGTGCCTGGGCCTCACCGCCTGCGCGCCGATCACGGTGCTGAACTCGCTGACGGCGGGCGACAGCTACCTGCTGACACCCTCGGTCTCCTACGGCAACCTGCCGCGTCAGCGGCTCGATGTCTACCGGCCCACCGTCGCTGCACCAGCCGGGGGCTACCCGGTCGCCGTGTTTTTCTACGGCGGCTCGTGGAACCGGGGTGAGCGTGGCGACTACAAGTTTGTTGCCGCGGCACTCGCCTCGCGCGGGGTGTTGACGCTGGTGGCCGACTACCGCCTGTACCCGGTGGTGCGTTACCCCGACTTTCTGGAAGACAGCGCCAAAGCGCTGGCTTACGGCTTGGAGCAGGCCACAGCGCTGGGCGGCAACCCGCAGCGGGTGTTTGTGATGGGCCACAGCGCCGGGGCCTACAACGCCGCGATGCTGGCCTTCGACGCCCGCTGGTTGCGCACCACCGGGCACCAGCCCACTGAACTGGCCGGTTTCATCGGCCTGGCCGGGCCTTACGACTTCCTGCCGATCACCAACCCCGATGCCAAGCCGGTGTTCTTTCACCCGAACTACCCGCCGCACACGCAGGTGTTCGAGCATGTCGGTGACAGCGCGCCGAAGACGTTTCTGGGTGCCGCACGCAGCGACGACCTGGTCGACCCGCAGCGCAACACGGTGGGTCTGGCGAATCGACTGCAGGCGGTGGGCCGACCGGCCACGGTGCAGCTTTACGGCCGGGTGAATCACATGACGCTGGTGGCAGCGTTCGCCGCGCCCTTGCGCTGGATGGCCCCGGTGCTCGATGACGTGGCGGCGTTCATCAACGCAACGCCGTAGCCGATCACTCCACCGGCAGTGCGTCCAGGCTTTCGGCGTCTGCGCTGGTAGGCTGGTGCTCGCCCCGCATCAAGCCCTGCGCCAGCGCATGCAGATCGACCAGGTGCAAGGTGCGGCGCTGCGGGCCGGTGCCGATTTCGACCAGGGCGTGGCGGCCGAGGGCGCTGGGCTGGGTGGGGGCGTGGTCCTTGCGCGGAGC
>JAKFUQ010000274.1 GCA_021732645.1 Rhizobacter sp.
GCGCTGGTGGGCACTGCTTCGATGGCGTCGGGCGCGACCCGGATCGGCCGGCCTGCGGCACGCGCGTGCTCGATCACGTGCCGCGCGTAACCGTGCCAGCTGGTCTGGCCGGCGGCGACAGCGTGGTAAGTGCCGCTGAGCTGGGGCTGATGCGCCAGCTGGCGCAGCGCATGCGCCGAGACATCGGCCAGCAGGTCGGCACCGGTGGGCGCACCGATCTGGTCGGAGATGACCTTCAACGCGTCGCGCTCGGCCGCCAGCTTCAGCATCGTCTTGGCGAAATTGCCGCCGCGTGCCGCATAGACCCAGCTGGTGCGCAGGATCAGGTGCATGCAGCCGCTGTGGCGGATCGCCTCTTCGCCGGCCAGCTTGGTGGCGCCGTACACACTCAGCGGGCCGGTGGCCGCGTCTTCCAGCCAGGGTGTGCTGCCGCTGCCATCGAACACATAGTCGGTGCTGTAGTGCAGCAGCGTGGCGCCGAGGGCCGCGGCTTCGCGGGCCAGCACACCAGGGGCGGCGGCGTTGATCGCACGCGCCAGGTCGGGCTCGCTTTCGGCCTTGTCGACCGCCGTGTGGGCCGCCGCATTGACGATCCACTGCGGCGCCACGGCGCGCACCGTGGCGGCCAGCGCCTCGGGGTCGGCAAAGTTGGCGTGCCATTCGGTGCTGTCGGCGTCCAGCGCCACCAGTTCGCCCAGCGGTGCCAGCGCGCGCTGCAATTCCCAGCCGACCTGTCCGCCTCTGCCGAACAACAGGATCTTCATTCCGCGGGTCGCTGGGCGTAGTTGGCGTCGACCCATTCGCGGTAGGCCCCACTTTGCACCCGGGCCACCCAGTCGGCGTGGTCGAGGTACCAGCGCACCGTCTGGCGGATGCCGGTCTCGAAGGTCTCGGCCGGTTTCCAGCCGAGCTCGCGTTCGAGCTTGCGGGCATCGATGGCGTAGCGGCGGTCGTGGCCGGGGCGGTCGGTGACGTGCGTGATCAGCCGGCGGTAGGGGCCGGCCGCATCGGGCCGCATCTCGTCGAGCAGCGCACACACCGTGTGCACGATGTCGATGTTGGGCTGCTCGTTCCAGCCGCCGATGTTGTAGGTCTCGCCGACCCGACCGCGCGCCAGCACGGCGCGGATCGCGGCGCAGTGGTCTTTCACATAGAGCCAGTCGCGCACTTGCCGGCCGTCGCCGTAGACCGGCAGCGGCTTGCCTGCCAGCGCATTGACGATCAGCAGCGGGATCAGCTTCTCGGGGAAATGGAAAGGCCCGTAGTTGTTGCTGCAGTTGGTGGTCAGCACCGGCAGGCCGTAGGTGTGGTGCCAGGCGCGCACCAGGTGGTCGCTCGCGGCCTTGCTGGCCGAATACGGGCTGTTGGGCTCGTAGAGGTTCGTCTCGGTGAACGGCGGATCGGTCGGGCCGAGCGAGCCGTAGACCTCGTCGGTGGACACATGGTGGAAGCGGAACGAAGATTTTTCGGCCTCAGGCAGCGTCAGCCAAAAAGCCCGCGCCGCTTCCAGCAAGGTGAACGTGCCCTGCACATTGGTGTGGATGAACGCGCCCGGCCCGTGGATGCTGCGATCGACATGGCTTTCGGCCGCGAAGTGCACCACCGCGCGCGGCCGGTGGGTGGCGAACAGGCTGTCGAGCAGCGCGCGGTCGGTGATGTCACCCTGGACGAACACATGGCGCGCATCGCCGTCGAGCGCGCGCAGGCTCTCCCGATTGCCCGCGTAGGTCAGCGCATCAAGGTTGAGCACCGGCTCGCTCGATTGCGCCAGCCAGTCGAGGACGAAATTCGTGCCGATGAAACCGGCGCCGCCTGTCACGAGGATCATGGGTGCTGGATTGAAGTCTGAAGAGGCACATCGGGCGCGATGCCGACGCTGCAAATCATTCTAGGGGCGGCTTTTGACGGATTCCCCGAGGTCGGCGCCAGCGGCGATAATCGGAGGATGACTGAAATACGCCAGGAAATAGGCCCCGACACCCCGGCCGCCGAACCGGTTGCCGCTGTGGTGCGCTTCGACACCCTCGCGCTCGACGACAAACTGCTGCGCGCAGTGGCCGATTCCGGCTACACGCAGATGACGCCGATCCAGGCCAAGGCGATCCCGATCGTGCTCGACGGCCGCGACGTGATGGGGGCCGCGCAAACCGGCACCGGCAAGACGGCAGCCTTCACGCTGCCGCTGCTGCAGAAAATGCTGAAGCACGAGAACAGCAGCGCGTCGCCCGCGCGCCATCCGGTGCGTGCGCTGGTGCTGGCACCGACCCGCGAACTGGCCGACCAGGTCGCCAACAACGTCAAGACCTATGCCAAGCACAGCAAGCTGCGCTCGATGGTGGTGTTCGGCGGCATCGACATGAAGCCGCAGACGGCCGAGTTGAAGACCGGCGTCGAGGTGCTGATCGCCACGCCGGGCCGGCTGCTCGACCACATCGAGGCGAAGAATTGCAACCTGGGTCAGGTCGAATACGTCGTGCTCGACGAGGCCGACCGCATGCTCGACATCGGCTTCCTGCCCGACCTGCAGCGCATCCTGAGCTACCTGCCCAAGCAGCGGCAGACGCTGCTGTTCTCGGCGACGTTCTCGCCGGAAATCAAGCGGCTGGCCGAGAGCTACCTGCAGAACCCGATCCTGGTCGAGGTCGCCCGGCCGAACGCCACCGCGACCAACGTCGAACAACGCTTCTTCAGCGTCGCGACCGACGACAAGCGCGCGGTGGTGCTCAAGCTCATCAAGGAGCGCGCGCTGACGCAGGCGCTGGTCTTCGTCAACTCGAAGCTGGGCTGTGCGCGGCTGGCCCGCTCGTTCGAGCGCGACGGCCTGCGCACCAACGCGCTGCACGGCGACAAGTCGCAGGACGAGCGGCTGAAGGCGCTCGAAGCGTTCAAGCGCGGCGAAGTCGATGTGCTGGTGTGCACCGACGTGGCAGCCCGCGGCCTCGACATCGCCGACTTGCCGGCGGTGTTCAATTTCGACGTGCCGTTCAACGCCGAGGACTATGTGCACCGCATCGGCCGCACTGGCCGCGCTGGAGCGTCAGGCCTGGCGGTGACGCTGGTGTCGCGCGACGACACCCGGCTGGTGGCCGACATCGAGAAGCTGATCAAGAAGAAGATCGACTTGGAGCCGATCGAACTCAACGAGGAGCGGGTGCGCCGTGAGCCCCGCCCTGAACGATCGCGCCCTGATGCCGACGATTTTCCCCAGGCCGCAGCCGATGCGGAGACCGAGCCGACTGCTGTGCCGGCGCGTGCGCCGAGACTGCCTCAGCGCAGTGCCGGCGCAGGTGCGTATAAAGCCTCTTTGGATCCGTTTTTTGACCGCCCTTACGAGCCCAGTCCGAGCGCGGCCACCCGTGGGAATGCGGGCGCAGGCAGTGGAGCCAGCACCGGGTCCGACGCGCTGCCTGCCTGGGACTCGTTGTCGGTGTCGACCGCAGCCTCATCGCGCGGCCTGTCTCCCAACATCAAGCCCAAGCGGCGCGTGGCCGCCTTGTTTGGCGAGAAGGTCACTGCCGAACAGAGCGATTGAATCGCGCCGGACACGCTTCAAGCCAGCAGCGAAAACACCGCTGGTGTGTCATTCGGTAGCGCCTCCGGCCGGGCTTTCCAGTCGGTCACTGTGTCGCTGCGGCTCCAACCTGTGTCCAGCGTCAGCCCGCAGCTGATAGCCAGGCGCGTGTTGCCATTCAACGTGCTGAGCAAGGCGTCTCGCAAGGCGGTGTTGCGGTAGGGCGTTTCGATCATCAGCTGCGTTTGCTGCGCCCGGCGAGACAGGGATTCCAGCGCCTGGATGCGCGCCACGCGCGCGGCGGCCTCGATGGGCAGGTAGCCCACAAAGGCGAAGCTCTGGCCGTTCAGCCCACTTGCCGCCAGCGCCAGCATCAGCGAACTCGGCCCCGACAGAGCCTCGACCCGCAGCTTCAAGGCATGCGCTGCCTGCACCAGCGCCGCGCCCGGATCGGCCACTGCCGGCAGCCCGGCTTCGCAGATCAGGCCCATGTCCTGACCGGCCAGGGCAGGGGCCAGCAAGGCGTCCAACCGGGGTGGCTGCGATGGCGCTGCACCTTTGTGGGGGCGCGGCAATTCGACGATAGTGATCGCTTGCAAAGGCTGCGACAGGGGCACCACCTCGTGCACACGCTTCAAAAACGCACGCGCGGTCTTGGCGTTTTCAGCCACCCAGCAGGGCAGGCGTGCGGCGATGCGGATCGCGCCCAGCGGCAGCACCTGCTGCAGGTCTGGCAGGCCCTCGGTGGCGGCATGGGCGGTGACCACGCCGAAGTCCAGCGTGTTGGGCATCAGGTACACGGTGCCGGTCATGGTGTGGCGATGCGGTGGCTGGCATCGCCGTCGGCAGGGTCGGTCGCGTGTGCATCGGGCCGCAGCGGATCGATCCCGGCACGGCGCAGCAGCGCGCAGGTGCGGATCAGCGGCAAGCCGATCAGCGCGGTGGGGTCATCGGAGTCAACCGATGCCAGCAAGGCGATCCCCAGCGCCTCTGCTTTGGCACTGCCTGCGCAGTCGTAGGGGCGGTCGATGCGCAGGTAGCGCTCGATGTCGACGTCACGCAGGTCACGGAAGGTCACGCTGACGCGGGCGAGGTCACTGACTTCGAAGCCGCGGTCACTGTGCACCACCGACACTGCGGTGTGGAACACCACCTGTCGGCCACTCATTGCCCGCAGCTGTTGTTTGGCCGCGTCGTGGTGGCCGGGCTTGCCCAGTGGCATGCCGTCGAGTTCGGCGACCTGGTCTGCACCGATCACCACCGCCTGCGGATACGCCGCGGCCACCGCCTGGGCCTTGGCCCGTGCGAGGCGAGCCGCCAGCGCTGCTGGCGGCTCGCCGGAACCTGGCGATTCATCGACATGC
>JAKFUQ010000173.1 GCA_021732645.1 Rhizobacter sp.
TCACCCAGCCCTTGATGCCTTTGAAGTCATCGGGCTTCGGCGGTGCATTGCTCTCCGCCACCAGCACGTCGCCATTGGGAAGCACGAGCAGCCAGCGCGGGTGCTCGAGGTCGCGTGCAAATGCCACCACCTGCGTGCCTGGCGCAGCCTGCGGCGTTCGACCCGTTGGCCAGCCTTTGGCGGGGGCGATGTTGACCGTTGGGATCAGGCGGGTGACAGGCGGCGGCAGTGTCGGCTGCGGGCCGGTGCCCGCCGACACTGGCAGCGTGGCGGTATCGCCGCAAGCCGCCAGCACCAGAGCGACCCACAGGGTCAAGGGTATCGATGGTTTCATGGGGTCCTTCAGAAATCAGTGGGTGCGGGGGCCGAGCATCTGCCGCGGATCGACCCAGGCGTCGAACTGCTCGGCCGTCACTGCGCCCAGCGCCAGCGCGGCCTCGCGCAAGGTGGTGCCGTGGTCGTGCGCGCACTTCGCAATCTGCGCGGCGCGGTCGTAGCCGATGTGCGGCGCCAGGGCAGTGACCAGCATCAGCGAGCCTTGCAGCAGCTGCTCGACGCGCGGCGAATTGACCCGCAGGCCCGCGACGCAATGGCGGTCGAAGCTGAGCATCGCATCGGCCAGCAGGCGCAGACTGTCCAGCACGTTCAGCGCGATCAGGGGCTTGTAGACGTTCAACTCGAACTGCCCCTGGCTGGCCGCGAAGCCGATCGCCACGTCGTGGCCCATCACCTGTGCGCAGACCATGCTCAGCGCCTCGACCTGCGTCGGGTTGATCTTGCCGGGCATGATGGAGCTGCCAGGCTCATTCTCGGGCAGGCGCAATTCGCCCAGCCCGGCGCGCGGCCCGCTGCCCATCAGGCGGATGTCGTTGCCGATCTTGGTCAGCGCGATCGCCAGCATCTTCAGTGCGCCATGAAAAGCAACCAGCGCTTCTTGGCCGGCCATCGCGGCGAACAGGTTGCTCGCCTGCGACAGCGGCAGATCGAAGCGCCGCGCCAGCGTGGCAGCGACGCGTGAGCCGAACTCGGGGTGGGTGTTCAGCCCGGTGCCCACAGCCGTGCCGCCGATCGCCAGCGTGTGCACCGCCACCAGCGCCTGCCGAAGCGAGGCCTGGCACAGCGCGAGCTGGGCTTCGTAGCCGCCGAACTCCTGACCCAGCGTGACCGGCGTTGCGTCCTGCAAATGGGTGCGGCCGATCTTCACGACGGATGCAAAAGCAATCGCCTTGGCCGCCAGTGCTGCACGCAATTCATTCAGTGCGGGCCACAGCCGGTCGCGCGCGGCCAAGGCCACCGCGAGGTGGAGCGCGCTGGGGAACACATCGTTCGACGACTGCCCCAGATTCACATCGTCGTTCGGGTGAATGGCCTTGGCGGTGGCCGCCGACAAGTCGTCACCCACAAGAGCGCGCGAGGCCAGATGCGCCACCACCTCGTTGACGTTCACGTGGCTTTGCGTGCCCGAGCCCGTCTGCCAGACCGACAGCGGAAACTGCGCATCGAATTCGCCCTCGGCCACCCGCAGCGCCGCATCGGCGATCGCTTCGGCTCGCGGCGCACTGAGCAGGCCGAGGTCGCGGTTGACCTGGGCCCCGGCCCACTTGAACCAGGCGATCGCGTGGATCAACGACAGCGGCATGCGCTGCTCGCCGATCGCAAAGAAATGCAGGCTGCGCTCGGTCTGCGCGCCCCACAGTGCATCCGCGGGCACGTCGATGTCACCGAAGCTGTCGGATTCGGTGCGGGTGTGTGGGGTGGAATCGCTCATGACTTGCGTGTGCCTCGCTGCATCAGGCTGTGGCAACTGGCCGCATGGCGCTGCGCGGTGTCGCTGTCGCCAGTGTCGATGAGCGGAATCAGCGCCGCCAGCGGATTCAGCAAAGCCAGCAACAGCGACGCGGCCACCTTGCCGCCAAGTTCCGAGGTGGCAAGCGACACCTCGGGATCGGCAAAGCTGCCGCGCACATGCAGCGGTGCGCGCAGCGTCAGTGGGCTGAAATCCTTCGGGCTGACGACCGCTCGCAGGTCCAGCGCCTCGGCGGCCAGCGACACCGAACCGTCGATCCACACCGCAGAGTCGGTGGTGTCGATGACCATCACGCGCGGGCGAAATACGCCACCGCTGGCATCGAGGTCGGCCACGGCGCAGCCCAGCGTCAGCGCCTCGTCGTTCTTCAACAGCACGCCGAGCGCCTGCGCGACGTCCAGCCCGGCCGCTTCGACGATGAGGTGCGACACCGACCCGCCTTTCAGCTCGGTGCGCACACGGCCCTTCAAACTGGCCAGGATGTCGGCCGTCGAGCGGCCCTGCCCTTGCAGGGTGGCGTGGCCACTCGTGCGACCGGACACGTACGGTGGCGCGTCGCCGCTGCGCGCCTGGCGAATCCAGCGCTCCAGGCGAACGCCGTCCCAGCGCACATCGGCGTCCCACAAGGCTTGCATGCCACGGCCGTCGAGGGCGAGGCGGCCGCTCAGCCGGCCATCGGCGGTGCGCGCGTCGAGGTCGCCGAGGGCCAGCACGCCACCGCTCAACTGCAAGTGAGCACGCAACGGGCGCAGCGGCTCCAGCAGCGTGGTGTTCAGATCGATCTCGGCGATGTCGATCAGCACATTGGCGTCCATCACCCGCAAGGCAGCCAGGTCGAACGGCCGCGCAGGCAGCACCTTCGCGACGGGTTGAATGCGGCTTTGCTGTGCGCTCGGTGCCTGCGCCTGCGCGGTGGTGATGATGGGCGTGGTGCCGACCACCGGCCCCAAGTCGGCCAGCATCAGGCGGCTGCCGCCGAGCCGCCCCTCGAGCACGGGCAGCGCGCCGCCCGTGCGGTAGCTGAAAGCGCCGTTCAATCGACTCGCACCGATCGTGGCATCGTCAATGACCGCTTGCCACACATCGCCCTGCCTGAGCAGCTCGCCGACGCTGCGAAACGCGCCGGTAGTCGGCAGCGTCACGCCGACCGGGTCACCAACCGCCGCCAGCGACGGGCCGCTCAGATCGAAACGACCCTGAAGGGGGGTGTCGCTCGACAAATCGTCAATCCGACCGTCGAAGCGCAGGCGCGCCCTGCCGATGCTGGCCTCCAGCACCAGGGGCAGGCGGCCCGCCGAACCGCTGTGGTCAAGGGCGTCATCAGGTGCAGCCAGTCCCGACAACGTGGCGCTGGCTTTCAGCGGCGACGCACGCCAGCGCCCGCTCGCCGTGGCCCGGAGCTGCCGATCGGTGAGCGTCACCCTGCTCTCCACCTCGATGTCCTGGATGTCGTCGCGGTAGCGCAGCACACCCTCCTCAATCAGCAGGGCTCCGAAGCTGGGCAAGTGCGGCGGTGCTGCAGGCGTCGCGGACGGCTCATCGACCGCGAACTGCCACGACGCCCGACCGTCTGGCAAGCGCTCGAGTGTGGTCACCAGCCCACTGGAGTGCAGTTGTTCGATGCGCAGCGGCTGCCCGCGCCAAGCGCGCCAGAGGTCGATGTAGCGCAGGCGCAGGTCGAGCTCACTGGCCACCAGCATCTGCGACACCTCGCTCCAGGGCGGTGCGGCGACGGTGAGCAGCGGCGTGTTCAGGTGGATTCCGCCGATGAAGCGCACGCGAAACGAATCCGATGACTGTGCGTCGTCTGCCGCCGCCGCCAAGCCCACGCGGCGCTCCAGTGACCCCGACAGCGCACGCTCCAGGGGCCCGGCAAGGAAAGGCCAGCCGAGCATCTCGCCCGCGCCGACGAGCACCGCCAGCAGCAGCGCCAACGCACCGAGCACGACACGTCCGGCGCCGCGCCGTGGTGGCGGCAGAGACGGCGGCGGTGCGGGCTCGCGCAAAGGCCGCCGGCCGCGGACCTCAAATTCCTTCGAGATGGCCGTGCTCCCCCATGCCGATCGGCCTGGCGGCGATCACCGAGATGGCGGTGGCAAACAGGTGCACCATCTTGGTGTCCACAGCGTCCCAGTATTCGGCGGCGCTGGGCGTGAACTTCAGCAAGGCCAGATTTTCAGACGCTGTGCCATCGGGAAACCAGGGCCGCGCCAACGGCGACCACAAGCGCTTGATGTGGGCCCGGTCGATCTCCAGGTCGCCGTGTCCGCACAGCGACACGTAGGTGCTGCGCTCGGCGTCGGAGAAGCTCAGGTTCAAGGACCGCAACTGCTCGACCTTCGCCGAGTGGACATCGGTGAAGAACCAGATGGCGCCGCGCTCGTCCATCTCCAGCGGCGCCATCGGGCGGCTGATGAGCGCACCATCGACATCGATGCTGGTGAGCATGGCCACACCGTCCATCGGCTGGATCAGGGTGGCCAGCTTCTGCAGCTCGGCATGGGGCTGCTGGTGGATTTTCATCAGGCGCTCCGGATGAAGTTGAGCAGGTCGCTGGTCAACCGGTCCTTGTGGGTGGCGAACAGGCCGTGCGGTGCGCCTTCGTATTCGATCAACGTCGAATTCGCAATGCCCGCCGCCGCGGCGCGCCCTGCCGCATCGATCGGCACCGTCTTGTCGTCGATGCCGTGAATGATCAAGGTGGGTACTTTGAACGCCGCCAGGTCGCGCCGGAAATCGGTGGCGGAGAACGACTTCGCGCAGTCGAGGGTGGCCTTCAAGCTGGCCTGCATCGCGAGGCTGCGCGTCCAATCCAGCACTTCGGCGCTGACTGGGTGCGAGAGCAAGCCCACACCGTAGAAGTCCTTGGCAAAGCCGGCAAAGAACTTCGCGCGGTCTTCCTTGATGCCGTCGGCCATGTCGTCGAACTGGGATTGGTCTGTGCCTTGGGGGTTGTCCGGCGTCTTCAGCATGAAGGGCACCACCGAGGACACCAGCACCGCTTTCGACACGTGCTTGCCGGCGTGGCGCGACATGTAACGTGCCACCTAGCCGCCACCCATCGA
>JAKFUQ010000291.1 GCA_021732645.1 Rhizobacter sp.
GCATCGACTTCGAGATGCTGGCGGCAGCTGCCGGTGCGCACTTCTCGAAGGCGCCCTCGCCGCAGTCGACCCCGGGCAACACCAGGTGCATCTGGTGGGCGGCATGGTGCTCGATTACGACGTGCTGTCACTCAACGTGGGCTCGACCTTGAACCCGCCCGCACTTGAAGGCACCCATGTGCTGCCGCTGCGGCCGCTGGGCGGCTTGCGCGTCGCCTGGGAGGCGCTGCTGGCCGAACTGGCGCAAGCGCCGCTGCGGCCGCTGGCCATCACTGCGGTGGGCGGCGGCGCGGCCGGTGTCGAATCGGTGCTGGCCGTGCTGGCGCGGCTGCGAGCGCTGCAACCGGCGCGCGCGCTCAAGGCCGTGCTGGTCAGCCGCAGCGTGAGCCTCTTGCCGGGTCTGCCACGTGCGGCGGCGAGATCGGCGCAAGCGGCGCTTGCCGCCGCTGGGGTCGAACTGCGCCTGGACACCAACTACAACGCTGGCGATGCGCCCGCCAGCGATGTGCTGCTGTGGGCTGCCGGTGCCGAGGCGCATGCGTGGCAGCGCGACAGCGGGCTGACCGTCGGCGCCAGCGGCTACATCCGCATCGACGGGCATCTGCGCTCGCTGTCGCACCCGAACGTGCATGCGGTGGGCGACTGCGCCGACTGGGCCGACCCCTTGCCCAAGGCCGGGGTCTATGCGGTGCGCATGGGCCCGGTGCTCTCGCGCAACCTGCGTGCCGCGCTCGGCGTGGGTACACCACAGGCCTACCTGCCACAGCCTCGGGTGCTTGCGCTGCTGGCCACAGCCGACGGCAACGCCATCGCCTCCTGGGGGCCGCTGGCGCTGCGCGGGCGCTGGGTGCAGCGCTGGAAAGAGCGCATCGATGGCGACTTCTTGCAACGCTTTGTCTTGCAACCCCACCCCGTGCCGCCGACCCGCAGCAGCCCCGTCCCCAGGGTCTCCACATGAGCATCACGACGCCCATGCCATCGCGCCGCCAGTTCGTGGCACTGCCGTTCGCTGCCCTGCCCTCCATCACGCTGGCAATCATGTTCAGCGTCACCTTGTTGGCGCCCAGCGCGCGCGCCGACGACGCACTGCGCTGGGCACCGCTGAAGCTGTCCATCCGCGAGCGCTTTCCGACGGTGCGCCAACTGTCGGTCAGCGATCTGAACGGCTGGCTGCGCGACAGCACCCGGCCTGCTCCGCTGTTGGTCGACACCCGCAGTGCCGAGGAATACGCCGATGGCCACCTGCCCGGTGCATGGCATGCGGAATCGGTGGCGCAACTCCAGCAGGTGCAGCGACGGCTTGGGCCACAGGCGGCGGCGCGGCCGCTGGTGCTGTACTGCTCGGTCGGCTACCGGTCGTCGGCGCTGGTCACGGCACTGTACAGCTCTGGGGTTGGTGGCACCTCGGTCTACAACCTCGAAGGCTCGATTTTCGAGTGGGCCAACCGCGGGCTGCCCGTCGTGGCGAAGGACGGCCACGCCGCCAAGGTGCATCCCTACAACCGAAAGTGGGGCAGCTTGCTGCGCCGCGAACTGTGGTCACGCGAACCATGACGCTGCTGCTGATCTCCATGGCCACGTCCTGTTTGCCGTCAGACTCTGACCTATTCACCCCTTCCACCCACGCTGCCGCCCCACCATGACCGACCTGCACGAACACCAATACCTCAGCACCACCCGCGATGTCTACAAGGAAGCCGCACTGACCCCCGATGTGGGCCTGTGCTGCACCATCACCCCGGTGTGGCAGTTGCCCGAACTGAGCATCCCCAAGCGCATGCTGGCCATGAACTACGGCTGCGGCAGCACGGTGCATCCGCGCGACCTGGTCGGCCAGCCCAAGGTGCTCTACGTGGGCGTGGGTGGCGGCATGGAGTTGCTGCAATTCGCTTATTTCAACCGTCAAGCGGGTGGCGTGGTCGGGCTCGACGTGGTCGATGAAATGCTCGGTGCCTGCCGCAGCAACTTGGCCGAAGCCGAAGCGAGCAACCCGTGGTTCAAGTCCGACTTCATCGACCTGCGACGCGGCGATGCGCTCGCACTGCCCATCGAGAACCACAGCATCGACGTGGCCGCACAGAACTGCCTGTTCAACATCTTCCGCGACGACGACCTGAAGCAGGCACTCGCCGAGATGTACCGCGTGCTGAAGCCGCATGGTCGGCTGATCCTGTCCGACCCGGTGTGCGACGAGGCGATGCCTGCTGCGCTTCAGGATGATCCGCGGCTGCGCGCGCTCTGCCTGTCGGGCGCTATTCCCTTGCAGCAGTACCTGAAGCGGCTCACCGACACCGGTTTCGGCACGATCGAGGTGCGCGCCAAGCGGCCTTACCGGGTGCTCTCGCCCCACCATTACGCCACCGACCAGTTGATCCACATTGAAAGCGTGGAGATCTGCGCCATCAAGGACCCGATGCCCGCCGACGGCCCGTGCATCTTCACCGGCCGCACCGCCATCTACTACGGCCGCGACGAGCTGTTCGACGACGGCAAAGGCCATGCGATGACGGCCAACCAGCCGCTCGCAGTGTGCGACAAGACCGCCGCCGCCTTGCAGCACCTCGGCCGCGACGATCTGTACCTGTCAGCGCCGACCTGGTTCTACGACGGTGGGGGTTGCTGCTGAGGCCACACTCGTCGCTGGCGCCGCCACAGGCGGCGACAACGCCGGGGCCACACGGCGGCGCAGCAGCAACCAGGCCAGCGCCATCAGCAGCAATTGCGCGAGCGTCACCGGCCAGTCCACCCGGAACGACTCAGCGGCGCTGACCGGGGCCATCCAACCGGACTCGGACAGCACGGTGGTGTTCAGGTAGGACAGCATCGCGATCACCGCCGCCGCCATCACCCAGCGTTGGTTGGCGCGCACGGCCAGCGGCAGCGCCCACAGCCAGTACCAGGGGTTGACGACGGGCGAGCACAGCAGCAGCAAAGCGAATGCGCTGGCCAGCGGCGGCGCTTCGGGTGCCGCGGCGCCATGCGCTCGTCGCTGCCAACGCCACACCAGCATGCCCACCCCGAGCGCCACCAGCAAGGCCGCTGCCGGTCGCGCCGCACCGGCAGGCAGCGCGGCATCAAGAAGCCGGTAGCCCAGCGGATTGAACAGCCACTGCGTGCCGAAAATCAGCAGCGTGCCCAGATCGCTGGCATCGCGGCCACCGGCTGCCAGGAAAGGCCCGTACAGCACCGCCAGGCTCAGGGTGAGGCCTGCCAGCACGCGCCCCAGCCACCGCAACCACGACAGCCCCGTCGCGCCTGCCGGGCGGCACAGCAACAGCAGCGGCAGCACCACCAGCGCCGCCACCTTGGTGCCCACCGCCAGCCCGAGCGCCACACCCACCCATGTCGCGCGCCCGCGTTGCCACGCCAGCATGGCCAGCAGCAGCCACAGCGCGACCAGGCCATCGGGGTGCGCGCTGGCCATTGCCTCCTTGAGTACCAGCGGGTGCAGCGCATACAGCAGCAACACCCGGATGCCGACCCGCTGCCGCGCCAGCAGCGCCAGCACGCCCATGTCGGCCACCAGCACCAGGGCCTGCACGCCGCCAAGCTGCCCCGGCGCCAGCACATGCGCAGCCGCAAACAGCCACTGCAACAGCGGGCCGTAAATCGTCGTGATGTCGGGGTAGTTGATGCCCCCGAGGATGTCTGACCAGCGCGGCGACAGCCCCTGGTCACCGAAGAATGCCGCAGGCGGCAGCCGGTACGGATCGAAGGCCGTGGCCGTTCGCATGCCGTCCCACAGATAGCGGTGATGGTCGTCTTCGAGCAGCGGTGTGGCCTGCACCGCAATCAGGCGCAGCAGCAGGGCCAGACCCAGCACCGCAGCCAGCGACAGGCCATCGAAACGCTCGTCGAGCGCCACCCAGCACAAGGCGATGGCACCGAGCAACGCGCCCGCGAGCGTCGCCAGCAACTCCGAATCCGCCGCAGCGGCGCGACTGCCGACCACCACCGTCAGCGCATTGGCAATGCCAAGCGCCGCGACACCGAACGTGCGCCCGGCACACCCCCTACGCATGGGCACCGGGCGTTCGGGCATCGAAACGGCCTACAGCCGAAAACGCCGCTTCAGGTAGAGGTCCAGCGCGTAACTTTCCGCATGCGTCAGTGCCACCCCCCGCTTGTTCGACAGCAGATCGCGCGCCAAAACCTCGTCGAGGTTGACACCGGCCAGCGGACACTCGCTGCAACCGAGCCGCTGCTCGAAGATGCCCTTGCCGCGGTTGTAGGACGACAAAGCGTCGGTGTCGAACGAGCCGGTGCGCGGCGTGCCATATACCGACGTGCCGCCATAGCCTCCCGAGGCCTGCGCCGCCCCTGCGGTCAAACCGGCCAGCGCGCACCACAGCGCCAACGTGACGATCTGCTGAGGGTATCGGGCGTGAGGTTGAAGCATGGCATCTCTTGGAGTGGTGGTAACGCAAACCAGCAGATTGACGTCGGACGTGATCAGGCTTGCCTTACACGTTCACAAGCGAAAGCGCCGTTTCAGGTACACATCCAGGGCGTAGATTTCGTCATGGCTCAGGATCACGCCCCGCTTGTAGAAAAGCAGTTCACGGGCCAGCGTTTCGTTGAGGCTGACACCCGCCAGCGGGCACTCGGTGCAGGCCAGCCGACTTTCGTAAATGCTCTTGCCCCGGTTGTAAGACGCCAAGGCCTCGGTATCGATCGACTCGGTGCGCGGTGAGGCGCTGCGCGGTGTGTTGTACAC
>JAKFUQ010000120.1 GCA_021732645.1 Rhizobacter sp.
GCGCTGCTTTCTCCTCTTCTGCAGCACCTTCGTCTGGGGGACGGCGCCGACGCCACCCTCGCCGCGCTGAACCCGCGTGGCAGCGTCCGGGGCTTCAGCCTGCGCTGGGAAGGCCCGCTACTGGCTGCTGCAACACCGGGTGCCGAGCCTGTCGGTGCCGCAGCCTCAGCCGTGCAGGCCGCACCCCTGGCCTCGCCGCAGCGCTACGAACTGCGCGCCACGGTGAGTGGCTTGGCCCTGGCATCGGCGCAAGCTGCCGATCCGCAAGACATCGGTCGGCCAGGGGTGCGCAACGTCGACGTGGTGCTGCGTGCCGATCAGCGCGGCGGCGAGGCCCGGCTCGCGATGCAGCAGGGCGAGCTGGACCTGCCCGGCGTGTTTGCCGAGCCGGTGCTGCCGCTGGATCGCCTCGACGCCGCCGTGAGCTGGCGCATCGCTGCCCCGGCCACGCCCGGTGCGCCGCCGCACGTGGCGGTGACCGTGCAGCAGGCCAGCTTTGCGAATGCCGATGCGCAGGGTGAGTTCAAGGGCAGTTGGACCACGGGCGTGGGAACGGGAACGGCAGCGGCCAGCGTGAGCGGCCCAGGCGCCAACCCGCGCTACCCGGGAACGCTCGATCTCGAGGGCCTGCTGACCCAGGCTGACGCCACCCGCGTCGCACGCTACCTGCCGCAGGGCATCGACGCCGAGGCGCGGCGCTATGTGGAACATGCGGTGCAGGCCGGGCGCTTGCCGCGTGTGAGCTTTCGGGTCAAGGGTGACTTGAACGAGTTCCCCTTTGCCGACGTGCGCGATGCGAACGACGGTGTGTTTCGCATTGCAGCGCAGGTCGAAGACGCCCGCTTCGCTTACGTGCCCAGCCTGCCTGCCAGGGCCGCCGAACCGGCCTATGCCTCACCCTGGCCGGTGCTCGACGCGCTCGGCGGCGAGCTGGTCTTCGACCGGCTCTCGATGGAGATCCGCAACGCCGAAGCGCACACGCAGGGTGTCAAGCTCACCGGCGTGCACGGTGGCATTCGGCGTCTGGGCGAGCAGTCGGTGCTGGCGCTTGAAGGAGCGGGGCGCGGCGGCGTGACCGACCTGCTGGGTTTCGTCAAAGTGTCTCCGGTGGGCGGCTGGATCGGCCATGCGCTGGCGCAAAGCACCGCCACCGGCAACGCTGACCTGACGCTGGCGCTGACGGTGCCGCTGGCTGATCCCTCAGCCACCACGGTGCGCGGCGGCGTCACGTTGACGGCGAGTGATGTGCGGCTGCGCCCCGACACGCCGATGCTCAGCGGCGCACGCGGCCGCCTCGACTTTTCGGAGCAGGGCTTTTCCATCGTCGGCGGCGCCGGCAAGCTGTTCGGTGGGGAGCTGAGCTTCCAGGGTGGCTTGCAGCCCGATGGGTCCATGCGCTTCGCGGCGCAGGGCACGGCAAGTGCCGAGGGCCTGCGGCGCAGCAGCGATGTGGGTGGCCCGGCGCTGGCCCGCGTTGCGGCCTCGTTGAGCGGCCAGACCGCCTACCGCGTGGCGCTGAATCTGGTGAACGGCAAGCCCGACCTGCTGATCACCAGCAACCTGGTGGGCCTGGCCAGTGATTTGCCCCCGCCGCTGCGCAAGGCAGCCGAGGCGCCACTGCCGCTGCGCTTCCAGACGGCAGCGGTCACCGATGCGACCTCGACCGCCGCGGCCCGCGACTTCGTCCGCCTCGACCTGGGCAGCGTGCTGCAGGCGCATTACGTGCGCGATGTTGCCGGGGTCAGCCCCCGCGTGCTGCGCGGCGGCATCGGTGTGATGGAGTCCGCGCCCATGCCCGCCACGGGCGTGGCCGCTGCCATCAACCTCACCAGCTTGAACCTGGGCGACTGGCAACGGCTGCTGGACGGCCTGCCCCGACTGCCAGGTGCCGCTGCAGCCACCCCCGCCGCCGGTGAGGACGGCACGGCGCCATCGGCGGTCACAGGCTACCTGCCCACCACCCTCGGTGTGCGGGCACAAGAGGTGCTCATGGGCACCCGCCGACTCGACCAGGTCGTCGCCAAGGTGGCGCTGGAGGGGCCGTTGTGGCGGGTCAACCTCGAGTCGGAGCAGGCCAGCGGCACCATCGAGTACCGGGCACCGCGTGCGGCGACGACACCCGCGTCTGCCCCCCGCAGCGGCGAGGCGGGTGCCGCCGGTTCGGCCGGGCGGCTTTATGCCCGCCTGAGTCGGCTGTCGCTGCCCAAGGAAGACGCCGCCGATGTCGAGACCCTGCTGGATGAGCCGACCCAATCGGTGCCCGCGCTCGACATCGTGGTCGACGACCTGGTGCTGCGTGGCAAGCGGCTCGGCCGCATGGAGCTGGACGCGGTGAACCGCGCCGGTGCCCGCGAATGGCGCTTGGTGCGCTTGTCGCTGACCACGCCCGAGGCCCAGCTGACGGCCAGTGGCCAGTGGGCGGCGGTCGCGGCGAGCCCGAGCCCCCCCGCGGGCGGGTCCGTGGCCCCCGCCACCGTGCGGCGGACGACGCTGAACTTCAAGCTCGACGTGAGCAACGGCGGCGCGCTGATCGAACGGCTGGGCTTCGGTCAGGTGGTCAAGGGCGGCAAGGGCGCGCTGTCGGGACAGATCGCCTGGGACGGCTCGCCGCTGGCCATGGACTACCCGAGCCTGACCGGCCAGCTCAACGTGTCGATGGCCGCCGGGCAGTTCCTCAAGGCCGAACCGGGTGTCGGGCGCTTGCTGGGCGTGCTCAGTTTGCAGGCGCTGCCACGGCGTTTCGTGCTCGACTTCCGCGACGTGTTTCAGCAAGGCTTCGCCTTCGACGACATCAGCGGCGATTTGCAGATCGCCCAGGGCGTGGCCCAAACCAACAATCTGCGCATGCGCGGGGTGCAAGCCGCCGTGCTGATGGAGGGCACCGCCGACATCGCGAAGGAAACCCAGGCGCTGCGCGTGATCGTCGTGCCGGAGATCAATGCGGGCACGGCGTCGCTGGCCTACGCGGCCATCAATCCCGCGATCGGCCTCGGTGCGTTCCTGGCGCAGACGCTGTTCAGCAAACCCTTGATTGCCGCCAGCACGCGAGAATTCCGCATCACCGGCTCGTGGGCTGAACCGAAGGTCGACAAGGTCGAGCGCAGCTTCACCGACGCGGTGCCCAACATCCCCGCGCCCAGCGCGGCGCCCGCCTCGCCCATCCCGGCAGCGTCGTCGGCCAGTGACCCCGAAGGAAAGCCATGAAGATCGCCGCACTGCAAATGGTCGCCACGCCCGATGTCGAGCGCAACCTCGCGGCGGCCACCCGGTTGATCGCGCAGGCGGCCGATGCGGGCGCTGCGCTGGTCGCGCTGCCCGAGTACTTCTGCCTGATGGGCCACAACGACCGCGACAAGCTCGCAATCGCCGAGGCCGCCGGCGCCGGGCCGATCCAGGACCGCTTGTCCGCCGCGGCCCACCGGCACGGCCTGTGGGTGATCGGCGGCACGCTGCCGATCCGCAGCGACGATGCTGACCACGTCTACAACGCCTGCTGCGTCTATGCGCCCGATGGCACGCAGGCCACGCGCTACGACAAGATCCACCTGTTCTGCTTCGACAACGGCCACGAGCGCTACGACGAAGGCCGCGTGCTGTGCGCGGGCAGTGAGCCGGTGGCGTTCAGCGCGGCGGTGGGGAACGCCGTGACTGGGGCACCGACGCCGATCCGGGTCGGCCTGAGCATCTGCTACGACCTGCGCTTTCCCGAGCTGTACCGCGCGCTGATGGCCATGCCCGGCCAGCCGCCCTGTGACCTGATCGCCGTGCCCGCTGCCTTCACCCACACCACCGGGCAGGCGCACTGGGAATTGCTGCTGCGCGCCCGCGCGGTCGAGAACCAGTGCTACGTGATTGCAGCGGCGCAAGGCGGGCTGCACGAGAACGGGCGGCGCACCTGGGGCCACAGCATGGTCATCGACCCGTGGGGCGAGGTGCTGGCGGTGCAGCCAGAAGGTGAGGGCATGGTGCTGGCCGAGCTCGATCTGGACCGGCTGGCGGCGGTGCGCTCGCAGCTGCCGGCGCTCGCGCACCGGCGGCCCGACGGGCGGTTCTGAATCAGGCGCCGGCTTGAGCCGCCGCGGCGACCACCTGCGCCACGGCCGCCGTGAGCTTCTTCCCATAGGGCACGTGCAGGAATTCGTTTGGCCCGTGCGCATTGCTCTTCGGGCCGAGCACCCCGCACACCATCATCTGGGCGGCGGGGAAGCCTTGTTGCAGCAGGCTCATCAGCGGGATCGTGCCGCCCTGGCCGATGTGACCGCAATCGGCGCCGAAATGCTGTTGTGAGGCGGTGTTCAGCGCGTCGGCTAGCCAGGGTGCGAGCGCCGGTGCGTTCCAGCCCGTCGCCCCGGAGGGGCGACTTGTCAGGTTTCCGCCTGACGGTTGACCGCCGCCACCACCGCCCGATCGGCCATCGGCACTGAAGGTCACCTTCGCGTTGTACGGCGCGTTGTCTTCGAGCAGCGCCTTCAGCTTCGCCGCGGCCTCGTTGCCGTCGACCAGCGGCGGCAGGCGCAGGCTGAGCTTGAAAGCGGTGTAGGGCCGCAGCACATTGCCGGCGCTGCGCATCTCGGGAAAGCCGTCGACACCGGTGACGCTGAGCGTCGGTTTCCAGGTGCGGCGGATCAGCGCATCGAGCGGGTCGGTGGTGGTGGGCAGCGTGGGCCCGCCGTCGGCGCCGCAGGCCCACGGAAAGCGCTTC
>JAKFUQ010000164.1 GCA_021732645.1 Rhizobacter sp.
CACCTGCGCGCCGATGGCCGCCCACACATCGGTGGCGGTCTGGATCAGGCTGGGCTCAGTCTGCGGCAACGGCGTCAGGATGACCTGGCGACCTTGGTACAGCGTGGCATCGGCGTGCTCGATACCGGCAACCTCCTTGCCGGCCACGGGATGCGCGGGAACGAAATTCGGCAGCGCCTCTTTCAGCACGCGGCGCGCCGCATCGACAACATCGCGCTTGGTCGATCCCACGTCCATCAGCAGCACGCCGGGCTCGATCAGGTGGCGGATCGCGCGGAAGGTCGCTTCGCTGGCCGCAACAGGCACCGCCATCAGCACGATGTCCGAACCGGAAACCGCCTGCAGCGCCGATTCGGCCGCCTGATCGATGACGCCCATGCGGCGCGCTTTTTCGGTGGTTGATGGCGACTTGCTGTAGCCCACCACGCGTTTGACCCACCCCGCACGCCGCAGCGCCAGCGCGAACGATCCGCCCATCAGGCCACAGCCGATCACACCCAATTGATTGAACATGTCAGGCGAAGCTCCGCTTTCGGCCCGTTGCAGTCATTCGCAGACTCCCGCACACATCGGTCTGCGCGAGCGGAGGCTACCGGGTGACCGGCTCCGCTCATGTCCCCCGGGCCGGTTCACTGCCCAGGCGTTTCGAGTCGAGTCGATCCGGCCCTCCTCCTTGACTTCGCTGCGCCGGTCACCCGGCATCCTCAGCAGCGAACCACGGTTGCCTTCCACGGCCGTCAACCGACGCCGATGTGCCCAGAGCGGTGTGGTGGGGTGCCGTGTGGAGTGAAGTAAAGGAGGAGGGCCGGATTGGTCTTGCTCGAAGCGCGCACGCAGTGAACCGGCCCGGGGGACATGAACGAAACACGGCACCACGCCGCAGCGCTCTCGCACAGAACGAGGCCTGCTGCGGACGAACCTCTGCAACGGGACGCAGGCTGACGTCAGCACGGCACGCTTCATCCTAGTGCGCGTCGATCGGGTAGGTGCCGAGCAACTTGAAGTACGCGCAGACACCGCGCAACTCCAGCAGCGCCTGGGCCACCTCGGGCTGGCTCGGGTGGCCCTGCACGTCGATGTAGAAGTAGTACTCCCACTGGCCTGAGCGGGCCGGACGCGACTCGAAGCGGCTCATCGACACGCCGTAGGTCTTCAGCGGCATCAGCATGTCGTAGACCGCACCCGGCCGGTTGGCCACCGAGACGACCAGGCTGGTGCAGTCGTGTCCCGAGGCTTGTGGCTGCGGGTGGCGCTGGGGGTCGGTGACCACGGCGAAGCGGGTGCGGTTGTGGGCATCGTCCTGAATTGCGGGAGACACGACATGCAGACCAAACTCACTGCCCGCGCGGTCACCAGCCACTGCCGCAAGGCGAGGATCCACGCTGGCCATGCGGGCGCCTTCGGCATTGCTGGAAACCGGTCGCCGTTCGACATTCGGCAGGTGGGCGTTCAGCCAGCCTTGGCATTGAGCCAACGCCTGGGGATGGGCGCAAACGGCCTCAATGTGGTCGAGCGAATTTTCGCGGCGCAGCAGGTTGTGGCGCACGAACAGGCTGGTCTCGCCGATGATGAACAGCGGCGTCGTCAGGAACAAGTCGAGCGAGCGGGCAACCACACCTTCTGTGGAATTTTCGACCGGCACCACGCCGAAATCAGCCGCGCCGGCGGTGGTCGAACGGAACACCTCGTCGATGCTGCCGCAAGGCACCTTGACGATCGACGAGCCGAAGTAGCCGAGCGCCGCCGCTTCGCTGAAGGTGCCGGCCGGGCCCAGGTAGGCCACTCTCATGGGTGTTTCCAGGGCGCGGCAGGCCGACATGATTTCGCGCCAGATCGGTGCCACGCTGTCCGACGCCAGCGGCCCCGCATTGCTGGCCTTCAAGCCATCGATCACCTGGGCCTCGCGCTCGGGTCGAAAGGCGCCGGAGCCTTCCTTCTTCTTCACCTCACCGACCTGTAATGCCAGCGCGGCACGCTGATTCAACAAGGCCAGCAGTTCGCGGTCGAGTGCGTCGATCTGCGTGCGCAGCGTCAGCAACTCGGGGTGGGGTGGGGCGGTTGGCTCAGGCATGATTGGCTTCGAACGCATGCATGTGTCGGACCAGCGCCTGCACGCCTTCGATGGGCATCGCGTTGTACAGGCTGGCCCGCAGGCCACCGACCGCCTTGTGCCCCTTCAGTTGCAACAAGCCCGCCTCGCGTGCCAGCGCCAGGAAGGGCTCGGTCAGCGACTCGTCTGCCAAAAAAAACGGCACGTTCATGCGCGAGCGGCAACTCGGGTCGACGTCGTTGCGGTACAGGCTGGAGGCGTCGATGCAGTCGTACAGCAGCTTCGCTTTCGCGATGTTGCGCGCCTCGATCGCCGCCAGCCCGGTCAACCCGTCTTCCGTCTGGCGCTTCAGCCACTGAAAGGTCAGCCCGGCGATGTAGATCGCATAGGTCGGCGGCGTGTTGAACATCGAGCCCTGGTCGGCGAGGTTGCGGTAGTCGAACACCGAGGGGCAGATGGGCAAGGCGTGGCCCAGCAGGTCGTCGCGCACGATCACCAGGGTCAGGCCGGCGGGGCCGATGTTCTTCTGGGCACCGGCATAGGCCAGGCCGACGCGGCGCCAGGCTATGGGGCGCGAGGCGATGTGCGACGAGCAGTCAATCACCAGCGGTGCGTCACAGCCCAGCGCGCGCAGGTCGGGCAGGTCCTGGAACTCAATGCCAGCGATGGTTTCATTGCTGCACAGGTGCACGTAGGATGGGCTGGCGTTCAATTGCCAGCTCGATGGTGACGGCAGCCGCACCGGGCGTTCGCCCTTGATCTTCGCAGCAATATGCGCTTGGCCGTAGCGCCCTGCCTCGACCTGCGACTTGATCGACCATGAGCCGGTCAACACGAAATCGGCGGTGTGGCTGGCCGCACGGCCGATCAGGTTCATCGGCACGATCGCGTTCTGGCCGAGCCCGCCGCCTTGCATGAACAAGATGCGAAACGATGGCGGCACCGCCAGCAACTCGCGCAGATCACGCTCGGCTTGTTCGCAGATCGACAGGAAGTCGCGCCCGCGATGGCTCATTTCCATCACGCTGACACCGCTGCCGTGCCAGTCCAGCATCTCGGCAGCGGCCTGTTCCAAGACCTCCAGCGGCAGGGCAGCCGGACCGGCCGAAAAATTGAACGGTCGGGCCATGGACGACTTACTTGCCGCCCGCCTTCGCTGGCGCGCTGGCAGACCCGGCGGCAGGCGCTGCACCCACCGCGGCGGTCAAGGTGGCCCGAACTTTTTGCTGCAGCGCCTGAAACTTGGGGTCGAGCAAGGGCGATGTTTCAGCCACCAGCTTTTGCATGAAGCCTGTTTGAATCTCAGGCAGCACTTGCTGGAACTTCTTGTTGGTGGGCGATTCGGTCCAGCTGATGAATTGCTTCAGCTCGTCCTCGGTAAATTTTTCTTCGAGCCCCACGCCAAACGTCGTTGGCACCAGTTTGGCCGTGCGTTCGCGCAGCACGGTCGCTGAATCGTCGACGAACTTCTTCACATCGGTTTCGATTTGCTTGCCGGTGGCTTCCCGCTTGTCGGCGGGGACCTGCGATTGCAATGCCTGCCCGGCGGCCTGCATCAACTGAACGGCCGGGCGCTCGACGATGCTGCGCGACAGCGCATCGAAGTTGGCCTGCTGCAATTGCAACAGCTTCTTGACCAGTTCCTTCTTGGCAGCCGAGGCCGGGGCGGGTTGTGCTGGCGCTGGCGCTTGTGCCTGGGCGTGAGCGGCGAAACACAGGACGCTGAGCGCGAGGAGTTTTTTCATCATGAGGTCTCGGTGGGGGGCGATTCGTTGCCGTCGCCGGTTGAAGTGTCTGATGCGGTGTTGTCTGCGGAGCCATCCGCCGTCAGGTCGTTCTCGACAATGCGCTGCAAACCGCTCAAGGTCGAGCCATTGTCGAGCGCAATCAGCGTGACGCCTTGCGTGGCGCGGCCCAGTTCACGGATTTCCGAGACACGGGTGCGCACCAGCACCCCCTTGTCAGTGATCAGCATGATCTCGTCATCCGGCCGCACCAGCGTGGCGGCAACGACCTTGCCATTGCGGTCGCTCTGCTGGATCGCGATCATGCCTTTGGTGCCGCGGCCGTGGCGGGTGTACTCGACGATGCTGGTGCGCTTGCCGTAGCCGTTTTCGGTGGCGCACAACACGCTCTGGCGAGCTGTTTGATTCTGCGCGCTTTGGGTTTCGTCTTGCTCGGCGACCAGCATCGCGATGACGCTGTGCACCTCATCGAGCATCATGCCGCGCACGCCACGGGTGTTGCGGCCCATAGCGCGCACATCGTTCTCGTCGAAACGAACAGCCTTGCCGGCGTCGCTGAACAGCATCACGTCGTGCTGGCCGTCGGTGATCGCTGCACCGATCAGAAAGTCGCCTTCGTCCAGATCGACGGCAATGATGCCGGCCTTGCGCGGGTTGCTGAACTCGTCGAGCGAGGTCTTCTTCACCGTGCCCTTGGCCGTGGCCATGAACACATAGCGCTCGGCCGGGAAGCTGCGCGCCGCGCCGGTCAGCGGCAGCACGACGTTGACCTTCTCGCCCGGCAGCAGCGGGAACATGTTGACGATGGGCTTGCCGCGCGAATTGCGCGAGCCCTGCGGCACTTCCCACACCTTCAGCCAGTAGACGCGCCCTTTGTTGGTAAAGCACAGGATGT
>JAKFUQ010000124.1 GCA_021732645.1 Rhizobacter sp.
TATTGCCTTGCTCGTCGGCAACATCATCCAGCAAAGCCGCAACACCGAAAACTCCACCCTGATCTCGTTCGGGCCCGAGGGCTACACCCGATCGGAAAACAGACTCTTTCTGATGAGCAACACGCTGGTCAACGGGCTGTCAACAGGTGGTGCGTTCCTGCGTGCAGCACCGGGGGCCGACAGCATCGTTTTGGCCAACAATGTCAGCGTCGGCCCCGGTCGGTACCACACCTCGGACGTGACCCAAACGCTCAACGAGGTGAGTGGAGATGCGGAGCTGTTCGTCGATGCGACGCGCCACGACTATCGGCTGAGCGCAGCGGGGCGAGAGCACCTGTTCGTGCGCTCGGTTGCCAGCCCATATCGCAACGTCAACTTGAGTCCGAGACAAGAATACGTCCATCCCCACAGCGTCCGCTCGTTGACGACGCCTCCCATTTATGCGGGGGCAGTGCAAAGCACTCCACAGTAAGGCGCTCGATCCGAGGTCCAAGCGTGCGAATTCCGAGGTGGATGCGTCACACTGCGCATCGGCCCAGATCCACCCGTGCTCCTCATGACAGACACATCGCCTCTCCCTCGCTCGGCACCCGCTCACGTTCCATTTGCGCAGTTCGCTGTCGTGGGCGCGGAGCTGTCGGTGGGCGGTCAGCCCCTGTCGCGTCTGGCCGAACGCGTCGGCAGCACCCCGTTCTACGTCTACGACCGCAGACTGTTGAGCGCGCGCGTGGCCGAGTTGCGCGCCGTGCTCCCGCCTGCCATCAAGCTGCACTACGCGATGAAAGCCAACCCGATGCCTGCCGTGGTCGGCTTGATGGCGGGCTTGGTCGATGGCATCGATGTGGCCTCGGCCGGTGAGCTGAAAGTGGCGCTCGATGCGGGTGCGGATGCCGCTGAGATCAGCTTCGCCGGTCCGGGCAAGCGCGACGCTGAATTGCGTCAGGCGGTGGCCGCAGGGGTGCTCGTCAATGTGGAGTCGGCGCGCGAGTTGCCTGTGTTGGCGCAGGCCGCGCAAGACTTCGGGTGTGCGGCGCGCGTGGCGGTGCGTGTGAATCCCGATTTCGAGCTGAAAGGCTCAGGCATGAAGATGGGCGGCGGGCCCAAACAGTTCGGCATCGACGCCGAACAACTGCCCGGCGTGCTGGCCGAGGTCGGTCGATGGGGTCTGGCCTTCGAAGGTTTTCATCTGTTCGCAGGGTCGCAGAACCTCAAGGCCGAATCGATTTGCGAGGCGCAGCTCAAATCGTATGAACTGGCGCTGCGCTTGGCCGACCATGCCCCCTCGGCGGTGCGCTTCCTGAACCTCGGCGGCGGCTTCGGCATCCCGTATTTCCCCGGCGAATCCCGGCTCGACCTGCGGCCGATCGGCGACAACCTGGCGCGCCTGCTGGATCGCGCGCAGCGGGAATTGCCCGAGGCGTCGTTCGTCATCGAACTGGGCCGCTATCTGGTCGGCGAAGCGGGCCTGTATGTGACCCGTGTCGTCGACAAGAAGGTCTCGCGCGGGCAGGTGTATTTGGTCACCGACGGCGGGCTGAACCATCATTTGTCGGCCTCGGGCAACTTCGGTCAGGTGATCCGAAAAAACTACCCGGTGACGGTCAGCAGCCGTGGCGGGGCGACTGCCCGTGAAGTCGTCTCGGTGGTGGGCCCACTGTGCACGCCGCTGGATGTGCTCGCCGATCGGATGGATTTGCCGACAGCACAGATCGGTGACTTGGTGGTGGTGTTCCAGTCCGGGGCCTACGGTGCCAGCGCGAGCCCACAGGCATTCCTGGGGCACCCTCAGTGCACTGAAGTACTGGTCTGACGACTTCTTTTGTGGGCGTTTTTCAGCGTGACCGAAGCCTCGACACGACAGGATGATTGATCGCGGTCGGCCGACCGTGGGTGTGGCTGCGGTGGTCGGCCTGATGCTTTGTGCTGCTGTGCTGCTGGCGGGTGGTTTGCTGGCCTGGCAACACCCGCTGGCACCTGCTGCCGCCACTGCCCTGTTCGGTCTGTGCGCGGTGCTGGCGGCCTGGCGGCCGGGTTGGTGGCTGTTTGTCGTTCCCGCCGCGCTGCCGTGGCTCAACTTCGCGCCGTGGACGGGCTGGATCGGGGTCGAGGAATTCGACCTGCTGTTGCTCGGCGTGGTGTGCGGCGGCTGGGCGCGCAGGGTTTGGTCACCCTCGACCGAGCCCCGATATCGGCGCAGCGATCAATCACTCTTGATGGCCGCAGCGATCTTGTTCGGCGTGGCGAGCTGTCTGGCTTTTGCGCGCGAGGTCGCGTCCGTCGGCGACGTACCTTTCAGTCTGTTCCATGGCTATACCGACCCGCTGAACGCCTGGCGCGTTTTCAAGAGCGTGCTGTATGCCGCCCTGCTGTGGCCGCTGTTGCGCCGCGAGGTGCAGGCCGACACTGCGTTGGCGGTGCAGCGCCTCGCCTGGGGCATGGTGGCTGGCGTCGCGGTGGTGACATTGGCCGTGCTGTGGGAGCGGCTGGCGTACACCGGGCTGTGGGATTTTTCGACCCACTATCGCACCACGGCCTTGTTCTGGGAGATGCATGTCGGCGGCGCGGCCATCGATGTTTACCTGGTGCTGGCCACGCCCTTCGTCGCCTGGGCACTGTGGACGGTGCGCGCGCCTGGGCTGTGGGCGGTGTTGGCGGTGTTGGCGCTCGGGGTCGGCTATGCGTGCCTGACGACCTTTGCGCGTGGCGTCTTTGGCGCGGTGCTGGGTTCGCTGCTGCTGCTGGCGCTGCTGTTGCGCTGGCGACGTCGATCCGGGACGCGCATCCGCTGGCGCCGGGTCGCGGGGGCGCTGCTGGTGCTGGCACTGGTGGTTGAAGTGCTTGCGGTGCTGGGGCTGGGTTCGTTCATGCGCGACCGGCTGGCAGATGCCGATCGCGACCTCGACGGCAGACTCCAGCACTGGCAGCATGGCTTGAGCCTGCTTGAGGAGCCGACGCAATGGCTGGTCGGCATCGGCACCGGGCGGCTGCCTGCGGCGTACGCACAGGCCGTGCCGCGGCAGGAGTTCCCGGGCGAGGTGCAGTTCGTTGGCGATGGTGGCGAGTCGGGTGCCGGCCATGTGCGGGTGCTCGGACCGAAGACGCAAACCGACATCAACGGCCTGCTGGCGCTGACGCAGCGGGTGGCCTTGAACCCGGTGCTGCCGCATCGGGTGACATTCGATCTGCGCTCGAAGGGGCCGGCCGACGTCTATCTGACACTCTGCGAAATGCACCTGCTGTATCCCCGCCAGTGCCAGTCGGCGTGGCTGAGCGTGCCAGCCGAAGGCACGCCCTGGAAGCGCATCACGCTGCCCTTGCACGGCCCCCTGCTGGATGCCGGCGCGGCATGGGCACCCCGGCGCGCAGTGTTCTCGGTGGCGGTGATCACCACCGCCGCCGCCGTCGACATCGACAAGCTCAGCCTGGCGGGGCCCGATGGCGTCGAGTTGCTCGCCAACGGCGACTTCTCGCGCGGCATGGCGCGATGGTTCCCGTCTGCGCAGGGCCATTACGTGCCTTGGCACATCGACAGCCTCTACCTCGAACTGCTGATCGAGCGCGGCCTGGTGGCCGTGCTGGCGTTCTTGGTCTGCATGGTGTGGGTGATCTCGCGTTTGGTCGGCCCGGCCGGCCGCGACATCCCGGTCACGCCTTTTCTTGCCGCGTCCTTGTGCGGCGGAGGGTGTGTGGGCCTGGTCAGCAGCGTGATGGACGTGCCGAGGGTCGCGTTTTTGCTGCTGCTGCTGATGCTGTTTGCGTTCGAGGTCACGCGGCAGCGGTCGAGGCAAGGGGTACAGGGGTAGGGGCCGCCGATGCCTCAGCGGCCCGTGCTGCCAGCCTTGCTGCCGTGCTGCGCTTGCGCCACGTACCACTGCATCGCCTGCGCGAGTCCTGCATCGATGCGGTGGCTGGGCGCATAGCCCAGGCGCTCGGCTGCTTTGCCGATGTCGGCCTGCGAATGCAGCACGTCGCCGGGCCGGAAGTCGGCGTGCACGGGCTGCACATCGCCCAACTGCGGGAAGGTCGGTGTCAGGTGCTGCCGCAGCAGCGCGAACAGCTCGTTCAGGCTGGTGCGGTCGCCCACCGCCACGTTGTAGACCTGGTTGATGGCATCTTCGCGCTGCGTGCAGGCGGCCAGCAGATTGGCCTGCACGGCGTTGACCACGAAACAGAAGTCGCGGCTGGTGTGGCCATCGCCGTTGATCTGCACGGGGCGCCCATCGATCAGCGCGTCTATCCATTTCGGGATCACCGCCGCATACGCACCATTCGGGTCCTGACGCGGGCCGAACACATTGAAGTAGCGCAGGCCGATGCTGGGCAGCCCGTAGGCGCGGGCGAACACATCGGCATACAGCTCGTTGACGAGTTTGGTCACCGCATAGGGCGACAGTGGCGCGCCGATGCGGTCTTCCACCTTGGGCAAGGCTGGATGGTCGCCATAGGTCGAGCTGCTGGCGGCATAGACGAAGCGCTGCACTTTCGCGTCGCGCGCGGCGACCAGCATGTTCAGGAAGCCATCGACGTTGACCGCGTTGGTGGTCAACGGGTCAGCCAGTGAGCGCGGCACGCTGCCGAGTGCGGCCTGGTGCAGCAC
>JAKFUQ010000285.1 GCA_021732645.1 Rhizobacter sp.
CACTTGGTGACGTCCTGCGCCGCTGAGCATGCCAAGCGGACTCGGGAACATGCCGCCAAGAAGGGTGAAGCGCACAAGATCGCGGCGCAGGACGTCACCAAGTGCACCCAGGCCAAGGAGCTTGCAGGGAAGGCACTTGCCGAGGCTCTTGCGGCAGCCGGGCTCGATGCCGCGACGCTGCGCGTCCGCCTCGCCCACGAGGAACATTGGGTCCGTCAGGAGCGGGCGGCACTGACCGAGATCGATCGCCTGCACTCCAGCGAATCCAAGGCCGTAGAAGAACGGCACAAGGACCTATCGGCCCACGAAGTGCAACCAGCGCCTGCGTTGCCTTTGGCTGACATCGAATCTAGCCTCGCAAGCCTGGAGCCGCAACACGGCGAACAGGGCCAACAGCTCGGCGCGGCGAAGCAGCGACTCGAACAGGACAACCAGAACCGCGCAACCGGCGAGGCCAAGGCCCGAGAGCTGGAGCAGGCGCGCAAGGAGGCAACGGTCTGGCAACAGCTCGACGCGCTGATCGGGTCGGCCGACGGCAGGAAGTTCCGCAAGTTCGCCCAGAGCATGACAATGGAAATGCTGCTCGCGCATGCCAACGCCGAACTAACCAGCCTCGCACCGCGATATGCGTTGCAACGTGTGAAGGCCCAGGACTTGGAAATTCAGGTCGTCGATCGCGACATGGGTGACGAGATTCGCTCGACCTCATCGCTTTCCGGCGGCGAGGCCTTCCTTGTCTCGCTGGCTCTAGCACTTGGACTGTCGTCGCTTGCCTCGGAGAAGGTGAAGATCGAATCGCTCTTCATCGACGAGGGCTTCGGGTCACTTGACCCGAAGACACTGGAAACGGCGCTGTCAACGCTCGACTCGCTCCAGTCCGCCGGACGCAGAGTCGGGCTGATCTCACATGTTCCCGGTCTGGCCGAGCGCATCGGCGTGCAGGTGCTGGTCGAACGGCAGGGCCAGGGTGCGAGCACGGTGCGTGTCGTTGCCGGCGGGGTATAGCTGCGACATGTATGACGGTCCAATTGCGGCGATTTCGTCTCTGGTCGGAGCAACTTGCTGCGCACTGGGGGTGGTAAGTCGCTAACACCGTGGTTTCGGTTCAGCGCAGGGGCGCTGGCACGACGTCAGACGCAGCCGCAGCGCCGACAAACAAGCGGCCGACTCCGACGCCGATGACTGCGCATGCGAGTTGCGTGGCCTCGGAGGCAGGCAGCTAGCCAGCCAGAGCGATGCTCCACAAAGCGCGCGCTGAACATGCCACCCGAATAGGCCGGCCGACTGGCAACTGTAGGATGTGCCTGTGTGCACAGCGTCTCCGCAGACAGGCAGGAAATTTGGGGGTATTGATGGGGGTACCGACTCAAATCCTAGAAATAAAATCTTTTCAAAACAATAGCTTAGGACTGCTTTGAAACTCGCCACCTGGAACGTCAATTCGCTGGCGGTGCGTTTGCCGCAGGTGCTGGACTGGCTGTCTGCGCATCAACCTGATGCGCTGTGCCTGCAGGAAACCAAGCTCACCGACGACAAGTTTCCGCACGCCGAGTTGGCAGCCATCGGCTTCCACTCGCAGTGGTTTGGCCAAAAAACCTACAACGGCGTCGCCCTGCTGACGCGCGAGCCGGTAGCAGCCGTCGTGAAAAACATTCCGGGCCACGTGGACCCGCAAGCGCGTGTCATCACCGGCACGCTGCGCGGCGTGCGCCTGATTGGCGCTTATGTGCCGAACGGCCAGGCCCCCGACAGCGACAAGTTCCACTACAAGATGGGCTGGCTGTCTGGCCTGCAGGCGTGGCTGCAACAAGAGCTGCAAACCCATCGCCAGTTGGTGCTGGTGGGCGACTTAAACATTGCGCCGGAGGACCGTGATGTCCACGATCCCATCGCCTGGACCGGGCAAATTCTGTGCACGCCCGAGGAACGCGCGCACTTTCAGCGGTTGATCTCACTCGGCCTGCACGACGCGTTTCGGTTGTTTGAGCAGGCCCCCAAAAGCTGGAGCTGGTGGGACTACCGCAACCTGGCGTTTCGCAAGAATCAGGGGCTGCGAATCGACCACATTCTGGTCAGCGACGCACTGAAGCCGCTGGTCACGGCCTGCGCCATCGACAAGCTGCCGCGTAAAAACGAGCGGCCCAGCGATCACGCGCCGGTGGTGGTGACGATTGAATGTTGATTCAGATGCCATCAAGACACCAGGTACACGATGCACGTCTGCAGCGTCGTGCCCGGGAGCACCGCGCTCAGCGCGTCAGGGCATTCGCCACTGGCGCACCTTGCACCTCGGGTGCGAGCGGCTTCCACTGAGCGGCCGCATCCGCAAGACTTTGTGCGAGTTGATCCAGCGCCATCGCCACCGCGCGATGCGTTGCCACCACGCCACCGCGCGCGTCTTCGGTCGCGCTGACAGCGGTCTGATCGAAGTCACGGCTGAGCACGACGCGGCGGGTTGCCACGTCGATGAGTTGCGCGTGCAAGGTGAAGCGAACTCGGCTCGGCTGCACGGTGAAGTCGTGCTGCAGGCGCAGAAACTCAGTGTGCAAGCTGAAGTGTGCGGCAGCGCTGCTCGGTGCGGTGACGACCGCCTGCCAGGCCGCGCTTCTCGCCACCGTTGCTGCGATCAAGGGCGACAGCATGCGCGCCGGGGTGTCCACCCACTCGCTCTGCGCAAAGTATTCGAGCTTGTGCGCATCACGCGTGTAGATGATGTGTGCACTGTCGAAACCCGCCGTGGCGCGGGTGGGCAGCACGGTGAGCGTCGGTTGCACCGCCTGCATGGGTGTGGCGCTGGCGACGCTGGGCCGCGTTGGCGTTGCCGCCTCGTCCAGCGTGTAGAACGACGGCAACGGTGCGGCCTGGGGCAACAGGCCCGAGCAGGCCGACAGCAGCGTCGCCAGCAGCGCCACCATGCAGCGCCACCGACCTATCAAGCGCATTGAATTCATCATGGTTTTGGTGCGTTCCTCGAATCGACAGCCGGGTTGATGGAGCCGCCCTCGCCCGGCCCGGCGGGCACCGCGCCTCGACCGAACAGCAGGCTCGACGGGTTGCGCTCGGTCTGCTCGGTCAGGCGGCGCAGCGAGATCGTCAGCGCATCGAGTTCGCCCAGCAAGCGCTGTAATTCCGGCCCTGTTTGCGAGGTGAAACGCTGCACGTCGGCACCCACCGCATCGACCGTCTGGCCCGCGCGCGTGGTGGTTTGCGTTGCCGCATCGCTCAGCTTTTCGACCGCTGCAGCACTCCGCCCGATGCGATCCATGAGCGGGCCGAGTTGCGCCGTGGCACGCGCGGTATGGTCGAAGGTGCGCGAGGCGCTGGCGATGCCTTGATCGATCGTGTCGCGGCGCGCCGCAATCGACTGCGAGACTGCTGCCATGTTGGCCAGCGTGAGGCTGAGCGCCTTGCGGTTCTCGTCGCTCAGGATCGCATCGATGTTGCTCGACGTGCTGTCGAGCTTGGCGAGAACCGTCGTCAGCACGTTTTCCAGCCGGGTGCTCAGTGAGGGCTTGGTCTGGATCACCGGGTACGGCTCCGCTGCGGTGGCGCGCAAGGGCGGCGATTCGGCCGTGCTGCCGCCCAGTTCGACATAGGCGATGCCAGTCAATCCCTGCGTCTTCAACACCGCCAGCGTGTCTTGCTTGATCGGCGTGCCTCGCTCGATGGCGAGCAGCAGGCGCACGCGTTCCGGGTTGGCGCGGTCGAGCGTGATGTCGCGCACCTTGCCGACCTCGACGCCGTTGAACTTGACCGGCGCGTTGAGGTTCAGCCCAGCCACCGATTCGTCTTCGATCGCCAGGTACAGGTCGTAGTGCTTGCGCAGCGCGCCGCCCGACGCCAGCCACAGGGCAGCGGCGACCAGCGCCGCGCCGAGCACCAGCACGAACGCGCCGACCAGGGTGGGGCTTACTTTGGTTTCGATGGGGCGACCTCTTCATGCTGAAAACCTATCGGCTGCGCCGCCCTGCCCCGCGTGCCCTCGAAATACGGCCGGATCGACGGGTGTTGCATCTGCGACAACTCGGTCATCGAGCCCACGCCCTGCACGATGCCGTCCCCAAGCACCGCCACGCGGTCGGCCACGCGCCAGAGCAGGTCGAGGTCATGGGTGACCATCACGATGGTCAGGCCGAACAGATCGCGCAGCGTCAGCACCAGTTCGTCGAAACCACCGGCGCTGATCGGGTCGAGCCCGGCGGTGGGCTCATCCAGGAACAGCAGTTCAGGGTCGAGCGCCAGTGCACGTGCCAGCGAGGCGCGCTTCATCATGCCGCCACTCAATTCCGACGGATACTGCGCGCCGACTTCGGGGTCCAGCCCAGCCATCGCAATCTTCCACGCGGCGATCTCGTCGATCAGCGCGTCGTCGAGTTGAGTGTGTTCGCGCAAAGGCAGGCCGACGTTTTCCAGCACCGTGAGCGATCCGAACAGGCCGCCGTGCTGGAACAGCACGCCCCAGCGCTGGCGCAGTTCCTGTGCGGCGGCGGCGTCGATGTTCAGCACATCGAC
>JAKFUQ010000070.1 GCA_021732645.1 Rhizobacter sp.
GCGGCCGGAAAAGGGCGCAATCGCAGGTTGGCGGTCAAGAGGCCGAGGCGCGAAACCGCGCCAACACAGGGGGAACGGGCAAAAAAAATCCCAACCGGATAAGGGTTGGGATTTCACATTATGGTGGTGCTCAGGCGACCCCACGCGGCCGACTAAGCCTGTAGCTGGAATGTTATCCCGTTTTTTGTCGCTCATGGGCGGTAGTTGGACTTGACAGACCCCAATTTCGCTTGCTAGTAGCCGCCAGCAGCGCCTTCATCGTGTCCATTCACTGGAGGCAACGATGAGCCAACAATTCCTTTCCGAAGTCGATCTGGCCGCCCGCTGGGCAATGAGCAGTAAGACGTTGACGGGTTGGCGTGTTCAACGACGAGGACCGCCCTTCGTCAAGCTGGGCAAGATGGTGCGTTACGCGATGAGCGACGTCCTCGAATTCGAACGCAACGGGCTGCGCAAGCCCGTGCCCAAACAGGCAACAACAGACGAGCCAAGCAAGCCCGACGTCATCCAGAACATGACTGTTCGCGATGTGGTGGCGGGCCTGCGCGCTGGCGAGGAGTAACACCTCCCCTACGGCGAGAGCAATCCGCAGTCGCTCAAATCTGCGGACGCGGGTTCAATTCCCAAACGCGGAATCGAACTCGACACCCTAGGCGCAGGTGTGTCCGTGTTGTTGTAGTCCAAGTTGTGGCGCATAATGTCATCAGTTTGATGATATAAACCGCCTAGCAATGGACAAACATAAAACCAATCACAGCCTTTCGGTCGTCCGTCTTGGATGAGGAGTCGTAGGTGACCCAACCCCAACGCGTCGAAAACCTGAGCCACGCCCAGCGCGAGCGGCTGGCCTACATCGACTTTCGCCTTTACTTCTTCGGTGAGATCGGCCGCCCCGACCTGATCGACCGATTCGGCGTGGCACCGGCTGGTGCGACGCGCGACTTGGCGATGTACCGGGAAATCGCGCCGCAGAACATCACCTTCGACGGCAGCAACAAGATTTACCGCATCGGGCAAGCGTTCACCCCGCTGTTCGACCACGCATCGCATCGCGTGCTGTCGGCGCTGGCTCTGGGCTTCGGTGATGGCGTGAACGGCGCAACGCAGCCGCTGTTGCCCTGCGAGTCACCCACTGCCTTGAGCAACCCGAAGATGGATGTGCTGGCCCCGATCTGCCGGGCGATTCACGCCAAGCGGCCAGTCACCATCCGCTACCACTCGATGAGCAGCGGCGAGTCCGAACGGGTCACTGCTGTACGCAGGCTTTTCCAACCAGCGCAACGACTCGCGGGCGACAGCATCGACGGGCAACACGAAGTCGGGCGTGACCGTGCTCCATTCCCAAGGCGCGACCGGGTAGCGATGACGCACGCGGATGCTCTGGGCCGAGGGATGCGGAATCAAGTAGCCACCGGCAGCACCGGCAATGGCGGTCAGTGCGTCGATCCACGATCCCTGCTGCGCGAACGCACCGGCGGGGACGTTCCAGTCCGTCAGGCCCCAATCGACCGCCCAGCCCAGCGGGATGCCGTTGACCGTGAGCACATCGTCCATCAACTGGCGAGCAGTGCGGCCCTCGGTGTTCGAGAACGTCATCACTGGCGCATAGGGCGCGGCCAGCACGGCGTTGTGGCTCCGGCCGGAAATGCGGATGCTGGCGTCACCGAAGATGCGCTCGCGGCTGATGCTCTCAGCCAGAACCCGAAATGCGGTGCCGTTGACGCTGGCCACAAGCTCGACGGGCCCGGACGCGCTACCCGCGACCAGCGCTTCGGCTTTCGCAGGCAACACCGCATCGAAGCCCCACGCCCAAGACGCAGCATCGAGCGACAGCGAGAGGTTGAACACCGGCACCGGCGCGCCATCGGACACGCGGTACAGGGTCACGTTGTTGATCACGAAATAGACCCTCCGAACAGGAACGACCACCGGCTCACCATCGGGTGGCGGCGGGGTGATGTGGTTTTCACAAACGAACAGCAGATGCCCATCGGTAGCGGCCAGCGCGGCAAACAGCAGGTGCGGATTGGGCGTGTAGCAAGGCTGCGGAATGGGCGGCTCGGGCAACACCCACCGGCTGATGCCCGGTGGTGGCGGCACCGCCTCCTGATACCTGCCGCGCCAGCCCTTCAGTTGCGGCCGTGCGGTCTGAAAATCGCTCCCCTGGCCGCGCACCATCAACACAGCGCTTTGCCACCGGGACAACCTCCCCGCGCGCTTGGTGCGGTCACCGTCCTGATGCTGGAACCGCGTGACATCCCGCAGAGGGCCTGCGTTCTGGAACAGACCGAGTCGGGCCGCTTCAAACCGCGTGGCGTCCTGGTGCGCAAACCACGTCGAATCCTGCAGCCGGGTCGCATCCTGGTGGCGAGCGCTTCGTTGCTCGGGCGCTGCCGCCAGCACTGGCGGCAACCTGTGCTCGATGCCTTGAGGAACACCCAAGGTGCGTCGCCAGAACACGGCCCAGCCTGCGGGTGTAGCGCCAGCGTCCTGCTGGCCCTGCGTGGCACCGTCCTCGGTCTGTCTCGCCAATTGCCAAGGGTGAGCGGTCTGGCCAACCGTCGGTCGCTGAGTGCGCGAGTAGTACCTGACCTCGCCGGAGAACACGACACCGGGAAGACTTGCGCCCATCACGTCCAAGGGCACGCTCGGGCGCAGCAGCAACGTGCTGACCGTCAAGGCCGGTAGCTCTGCCAGCAATTCGGCCCGCGCTGGCGGGATGAACTTGATCGAGACAACCGGCAGCGGCAGGCTGGCCAGCACCACCACGTCGTCGCGCGGTGCGACAAAGCCCGCGCCGAACACCAAGTTGGCGTCGCTGGCAGCAGGCTGATCGAACAGCAGGTTGACCAGAGGTGGGCCGAACGCGATGCTGACTTCGGGTGCTGGCAGCGTGGCGGCCAGTGTCAGTTCGCTGGATGCACTCGGCACGGGCTACCCCAGGATCGCCGACACCATCCGGGCATCACCACCCAGATAGAGATTGGTGCTGGCCAGCTTCACGTCGCCACCGCCATCGGTGCCGCTGCAGTCCAGATCCAGCGCCGTGACTTCGTTGCCGTTGACCAGCCGCGCCCACGTAGCAACGCCCGTGCTGGTGATCAATCCATCCTCCTGCTGCGCCAGCGTCAGGAGCCCGCCTGCAATCGAGCCTGCAGGCTTGGTGAGCCTGATCTCCACCAGCATCGCGCTCGACGGCGTCGTCGCAGGTGTGGCGGGCCGCGTGCCGCCGTAGATGCGCAGACGCGCCGGGTTGCTACCCGCATCCAGGAACGCCAGGGTGCCCGCCAGCCGCGCCTCGTTGTGTTCGACAGTGATGGCAACGGTCACGGCATCATCTCCGGATGAAGGTTGTCCGCGATCACGGCGCGGTACATCTGCTTGTGGTCGTAGCTGACCACGGTGTATCTCTGGGCCGGGTCGATCAGCTCGAACCGGTATGCACCGGTGGCATCGCTCCAGGTTTCGGCCACAAGCACGCGGGTGTTCTCGCTGATCAGTTGCACCCGCCGCACCAGGGGCTGGTCGGGCTGGCCCTTCTCCTTGACGGTTCCGGCGATGACGCCGTGGCCACTGAAATGGATGTCCTTGCGGCCGTTCGGAATTGGGTGGAAGTGCCAGTCGTAGCCGCCGCTGCGGCTCCACAACTCAGAGTTGGGGCTGTTCAATCGCATCAGGTCGCAGTCGGCATTCACGCCAATGTTGGCGGCAGGATCAGGCAGCACCGAAGTCGATCCACCGGCCAGCGGCAGCAGGTCATCGGCGGCGTTCACGCCCACGGTTGCCGGAAACGCGGGCAGACCTGACGGCGTGTCACCAGCAATCGCGTGGACGCGCGCCGTGGCCCCATACAGGAACACGCCCGGGATCAGCTTGCCCCGGTAGGCAGCATCCCCGACCTGGAACATCAGCACCCCATCGGCCTTGAACTGGATCAGACGAGTCCACGGCACGCCGTTGGCGTCGAAGGCTCCGACGATGACCTCGCATCGCAGGGTCATCCGCTGGCCGACGTTGAAGGTCGGGGCCACGTCTATAACGCCCGCGACAGGCTTCGCTCCATCGTTGACGCCGCCCGTCACTGCCGCGCCGTCGCCAAAACCACTGTTCCAGCGTGTCACGCTCCAGGCACCGTCAATATGTGCGAACCGGTAGCCCTCGGAACCGTTGCCGGTGGTCATCCACAGGCCGATGTGCTTGCGGGCGCTCGGGTCGGTCAGAAACTCAACATCCGCCTCGAACCAGAAGTCACCATGGGCGGTTTCGTTGAAGCGCAGGATGGACTGGCTATTGGGGGCCGAGATATCGATGGACTGCTGCACGTTGTTGTGTGTCGCGGCCATTCCACCGAGGACTGCGGTGTAGCCGGTCGCAGGAGCCGTGGCGAAAGACTCGCTCAGCGGGTAGCTCATGGCTTACCTCCACGGGCCAGTGATGTCGAACGCGATCTGTGCGCCTTCGGTTTCCGAGCTGTACTGCGTCCTGACC
>JAKFUQ010000191.1 GCA_021732645.1 Rhizobacter sp.
GTCGTCGACCAGCCTCGGGCTGCCCCTGGCCATGGCCTGGCTGGACCGTGCGGTGACCTCCATGACCACCTTGTCTGGCTATGTGCTGGACGGCATGACGCGCGGCGTGGGCTGGCGGTTCCTGTCGATCGGGCGGCGGCTGGAGCGGCTGTCTGCGCTGTGCAGTGTGTTGCAGGTCGCCACCGTGGAAGGGCGCACGCATGGGTTGGACTGGCTGCTCGAATACGCCGACTCCACCGTCACCTACCGCTCGCGCTACCTGGTGGCACCCGAATGGCTGCCGGTGCTGGACTTGCTGTTGCGTGACCAGGTCAACCCGCGCTCGGTCGCCTTTCAGGTCAAGGGTCTGGCCGAGTACATCGCCAAGCTGGAGCTGAGCCATGGCCGCTTTGCCAGCGACGTGCTGGCACCGGCGCAGCATGCGCTGCGCAACCTCTCCGCCCTCGACCTGCACCCGGAAAGCGACGCCTTGGCCGAGACGCTCTTTGCGCTGCAGCGCGCAGCGAACGCGGTGTCTGACGAGTTGACGCTGAAGTTCTTCTCGCACGCCGCGTCGCGCAGCGTGCTGTCGCTGGTGGCGTGAGGCGGACGATGTCGCAGCAGCAAAGTCAGGGGCAGGGCCAAGGCCAACAGCAGGACCAACAGCAGGGCCAGCAAGGCCAGGGACAAGGACAAGGCGGGGGCATCGACTGCTACACGGTCGAGCACGAAACCCGTTATGCCTACACCGCGCCGGTGTCGCAGTCGTGGCAGCTCGGTCGGCTGACGCCGCGCAGCTTGCCGTGGCAACGGCTGGTGTCGCACAGCGTGCAGGTCGACCCACCGCCCGACGAGCGGCATGAGGCGACCGACAGCTTCGGCAACGCGGTGTCGCACTTCGGCCTGCACGGCGCGCACCGTCAGTTGCGCGTGCGCATGAGCTGCCAGGTCGAGGTGGGCGAGCGGCCCAGCATCCATGCCGAGGGCATGCCGTCGGTGGCGGACGTCCGCGACATGGTGCGCCGCCCACAGGGCACGACCGACGACCTGAGTGCGGCGCAGATGTCCGAGCCGACGCCCCTGGTGCCGCTGTCCGAGAAAGCTCGGCTGTACGGCGCACCGTCGTTGCAACCCGACTGGCCGTGGTTCGACGCGCTGTGCGATCTGATGCACCGCATCCACCACGATTTCGAGTTCGACAGCGGCGCCACCACGGTCAGCACTTCGGTCGACGAGGTGCTGGCGCTGCGGCGCGGCGTGTGTCAGGACTTCGCCCACCTGATGCTGGCCTGCCTGCGCGGCCACGGCCTGGCGGCGCGCTATGTGTCGGGCTATTTGCGCACCGACCCGCCCCCCGGCATGCCGCGCCTGATGGGCGTCGATGCATCACATGCGTGGGTCGCGGCGTACCTGCCCGGCCATGGCTGGGTCGAGTTCGATCCGACCAACGACCAGCTCGCCGACCGCCGCTACATCACGCTGGCCTGGGGCGCCGATTTCGCCGACGTGGTGCCGCTGCGCGGCGTGATCCTCGGTGGCGGAGCGATGCAGCGCATGGAGGTGTCGGTGAGCGTGATTCCGCAGGACTGAGCCTGCAGTCCCATATCTGGCGGAACTGAAACAAGGAGTCGAAGATGCCCTCTGACATGAAGAAATTCCAGCAGGACTTGCTGGAGTCGGTTCGCCAGATGAAGCGCGGTGAAGCTGCTCGTGTGACGAAGGTTCAGCTACCTGCAGCAGCCGAAGCGCGGGCGCAAGTCGGGCTGTCGCAGCAGGATTTTGCAAACCTCTTGGGCGTGTCTGCGCGAACGTTGCAAGACTGGGAGCGAGGCCGACGCGAGCCGAACGGCGCCGCGAAGATGTTGTTGCGGGTCGCCGTTGCGCACCCTGACGTTCTACGCGAGTTGCATGGATGAGGTGAGGCCCCAGGCAGGTTCGCATGGAGACCGAAGATGACCACTCGTAAGTCGAAGACACCGGCACCCACCGCAGAGGAACTGGGGTTGAAGCTCCTGCAGTCCGTGCGCGAGATGAAGGCGGGCACGTTTGCTCGCGTCACCCAAGTTGAAGTCAATGAGGTGGTTCAGGTGCGGCAAAGCACAGGGCTCAGCCAGTCCGAATTCGCCACCGCGCTGAGCATCTCCAAGCGCACGCTGCAGGAATGGGAACAAGGTCGCCGTGTGCCATCAGGTGCGGCACAAGCGCTCATTCGCATCGCACGCAAGCATCCGGAAGTCGTCCGCGAGGCGCTGGCCTGAAGCGGGGGGCAGTGCCCTCTCCCCCGACCGGGGGCCTCTTCAAGGGGAGCGCGTAGACCCTCGCTGCAACCCCTCCGCGGGATGGTTGTGCCGGGTTGACGCGGGAACACTGAGCCTGTCGATCACGCCGGTCGACGCCGCCCAGGAGACCCGCATGTTCACCCTCGCCTCGCTCACCCACCGCTGCCGCCGTGGCATCCGTTCCATCGTCTGCCTGTCGCTGTGTGCGGCGCTGCCGATGCCACCCCAGGCCAGCCCGCCGCGCGCTGTGGACAGCCGACCCGCCGATGCAGGCCCCGGTTGGTACGACAGCAGCTGGGACCTCGTCCGTGGCCTGGACATCGCCGATGTGCCCGACCTCGAAGCCGAACTGGCGCTGTGGATCGAGGCCTGCCTTCAGATGGGCCCGGCTGCCGAGACCGCCTGACCGGTGGGTGCCAACGGGCCCGGCGCTTCGCGCCCATGTGCGAGCCGATACAGCAAGGGCAGGACCAGCAAGGTGAGTGCGGTCGACGACAGAATGCCGCCAATCACCACGGTGGCCAGCGGGCGTTGCACCTCGGCACCCGTGCCAGTGGCGAGCGCCATCGGGATGAAGCCCAGCGACGCGACCAGCGCGGTCATCAGCACGGGTCGCAGCCTCGTCAGCGCGCCGTCGTGGATGGCACGGTCGAGCGGCAGGCCGTCCTCGCGCAGCGAGCGGATGTACGAAATCATCACCAGGCCGTTGAGCACCGCCACACCCGACAGCGCAATGAAGCCGACCCCCGCCGAGATCGACAGCGGGATGTCGCGCGCCCACAGCGCCACGATGCCGCCGGTCAGCGCAAACGGCACGCCGGTGAACACCAGCAAACCGTCTTTGATGTTGCCGAACATCGCGAACAGCAGCATGAACACCAGCAGCAGCGCGACCGGCACGACGATCTGCAACCGCTGGGTGGCCGATTGCAGCTGCTCGAAGGTGCCGCCCCAGGTGGTCCAGTAGCCGGCGGGCACCTTGACTTGCGCTTCCAGCTTGGTCTGCGCTTCGGCCACGAACGAACCGATGTCGCGGCCGCGCACATTGGCGGTCACCACGACGCTGCGTTTGCCGTCTTCGCGGCTGATCTGGTTCGGTCCTGGCGCGATGGCTAGCGTGGCCACATCGCCCAGCTGTACGTAAGCGGCGCGCGGCGCGCCTTCAGCGGCCGGCAGCCGAATCGGAATGCGCTTGATCGCCTCCAGGTCGCCGCGCGCCGCATCCGGCAAGCGCACCAGGATGTCGAAGCGTCGGTCGCCCTGGAACACCAGTCCGGCCTCGCGGCCACCGACGGCGATCGATAACGCGTCCTGCACGTCGTTGACGTTCAAACCCAATCGAGACGCTTTGGCGCGGTCGATGTTCAGCGTCAGCATCGGCAGGCCGGTGGTCTGCTCCACCTTCACGTCGGCCGCGCCGGGAATACCTTCCAGCACCTCAGCGATTTCGCCGGCCGTCGGGTTCATCACGTCCATGTCGTCGCCGAACACCTTCACCGCCACGTCGCTGCGCACGCCAGAGATCAGCTCGTTGAAGCGCATCTGGATCGGCTGCGTGAACTCGTAGTTGTTGCCAGGAATCTTCATCACCGCGGCCTGGATGTCAGCGACCAGATCGGCCTTGGGGCGGCTCGGGTCGGGCCACTGTGACAGTGGCTTCAACATCACGAAGTTGTCGGCCACGTTGGGCGGCATCGGGTCGGTGGCGATCTCGGCGGTGCCGATCTTGGCGAAGATCCGGTCGACCTCGGGGAAGCCTTTCACCACCCGTTCGAGTTCGTTTTGCATGTCGACCGCCTGTGTCAGGCTGGTGCCCGGAATGCGCAGCGCGTGCAGCGCCACATCACCTTCGTTCAGGCTGGGAATGAACTCGCTGCCCATGCGTGTAACCAGCAGGCCGCTCAGGATCACCGACACTGCGGCAACCGTCAGCACCAGCGGCTTGTTCAGCATCGCCCAGCCCAGCGTCGGCGCATAGCCGCGCTTCGCGCGATCCATCAGCCAGTTCTCTTTCTCGCTGACTTTGTTGCCGATGAAAAGCGCAACAGCCGCCGGGATGAAGGTCACCGACAAGATCATCGCGCCGAGCAGCGCGGCAACGACGGTGAACGCCATCGGGTGGAACATCTTCCCTTCGACGCCGGTCAGCGCAAAGATCGGCAGGTAGACCACCATGATGATGAGCTGGCCGTAGAGCAGCGGCCTGCGGGCCTCTTTCGATGCCTTG
>JAKFUQ010000152.1 GCA_021732645.1 Rhizobacter sp.
GTGAACAACGCTTCTTGCATTCCGTCCGCTCCGCGCATCGCGTTCACTCCGTGATCAATCCCAACACGGTATCCACAACGACCGCCCGCCACACGACGTTTACTCGTGAGCGAAATTCAACAGCCTGTTAGTCGATGGTCTTTCGGGCGGACTTCAACAGGCGTCGCATTTCTGCCAGCGGAACCTGGGTTTCAGTGGGTGCAAGCACTGGAAGTTCGGCCTTGAAGGCGTGTCCGTAGACGATCTCGAACGTCAGCGCGTAGCGGCCGCTGCCATCGCGCAAGGTGGCAAGCGCTGCGTGCAAGGCGGTGCGCCAGCGCGGCGTGCGCAAACCCGGGTATCGATCCGGCGACACGTTGCCCCCGAGCAGGCGTAGATCTTGGCAAAGTGACGCTGCGCTGTTCCAGTGCACGGTCAGGCGCTCCTGGTCCATCACAGGATCTGCAAAACCGGCATGCACCAGCATGTCGCCGAGATCATGCATGTCGACGAACGCGATGGTGGGCGTTGGCCACTGCAGACGCGCATACAGCGCCGTCAGCTCGCGCACGGTGTCGGGGCCCAGGCACGAGAACATCACAAAGCCCCCGGGCGACAGCATGCGCTGCCAGCGCTGCATCAGCGCAGGCGGATCAGCAACGCCGTGCAGCACCATGTTGGCCCACACCAGTTGCGCGGGCTCGGGCGGGGTCGTCGACGCCAGCACCGCCTCGGCCGAGGGCACCTTCCAGCGCCTGGCCGTCCACCAGGGCGCTCGCAACGACACGCGGCTGCGTTCGAGCAGACTTTCACAGGGCTCAATGGCGACCATCGCAGCGTTTGGGAAGGTCGCCGTCAACCGTGGTGCGCTGGCGCCCAGAAAGGATGACCAATCGATGATGCGGCGCGGCGGCGTCTTGAAGAGCAGCAGGCGCTCGGCCATGCGGCCGGCGATTTCGGCGTGCAGCCAGGGCGGAGCAGTTTGCCGCGCCAGGCGCCGCTGGACCGCCGCGACCGCGGCCTCGTCGATCGATCGCGTCGCCTCACTGCTGACTGCCATCAGCCCAGTATATTGACGGCGTGACCTCTCCCTCTGCGCCATCTCAGCGTCCGCACTGGACGCCGCCCGCGCCTTGGCACCGCTGGCCCAGCCAGTGCGCGGTGTGCCACGGCTGGGGCACCGGGCGCATTTGCACGAATTGCACGACGCGATTTGCAGCCCCCGCAGAGCGCTGCCGACGCTGCGCTGCCAAGGTCACACCCGGCGTGGCGCTGTGTGGTCAGTGCGTGCGCGCACCTCCCAGCTTCAACAGCGCCATCGCCGCAGTGGACTACGCCCACCCCTGGGATCGGTTGATCAGCGACTTCAAGTACCGCAACGGGCTCGACCTCGGCGAGGCCCTGTGTGCGCTGCTGATCGCCGCGCACCAGCGCTTTGCAGGGGAGGCGCCGCACTGGGTGCTGCCGGTACCGCTGGGCGCGCAGCGCCTGCGCGAACGCGGCTACAACCAGTCGTGGGAGTTGGCCCGCCGCTGCGCCCGGCGACTCGGTTGCCGAACCGACGCGGCGATGCTGCTGCGCATCCGCGACACCCCGCACCAGCTGTCGCTGCCGCGCGAACGCCGCCTGGCCAACGTGCGCGGCGCGTTCGCCATCGAGCCGACGCGGCGCACCGAGGTGGTCGGCATGCGGATCGCCCTGGTCGACGACGTGATGACCACGCAGGCCACGGCCGACGAGCTCAGCCAGGTGCTGCTCGACGCCGGCGCACAGTCCGTCCAGGTGTGGGTCATCGCACGCACGCCGCCGCCGGAGGAGCACTGACCATGTTCAACATCGTCCTGGTGCACCCCGAGATCCCGCCGAACACCGGCAACGTGATCCGGCTGGCCGCCAACACCGGCTGTGCATTGCATCTGATCGAGCCGCTGGGTTTCTCGATGGACGACAAGCTGCTGCAGCGCGCCGGGCTCGACTACCACGAGCATGCACGGGTGCAGCGCCATGCCTCCTGGGATGGCTTCATCGAAGCGATGGGGCCCGATCCGCGTCGCTGCTTTGCCTTCACGACACGCGGCCACGCCACGCCCGCTGCCATCGCGTGGCAGCGCGGCGACTGGCTGGTGTTCGGCTCGGAAACCGCCGGCCTGCCCGCAGAACTGCGCGATGCCTTTGCGGAGGATCGCCGGGTCAGGCTGCCGCTGCTGCCGGGGCAGCGCAGCCTGAACCTGAGCAACGCGGTGGCCGTCGCCGTGTTCGAAGCTTGGCGCCAGAACGGCTATGTCGGTGGCACTTGAAAGCAGGCACAGCGGCCCAGCGGATGTCGTCAGCCCGCAGCGCGTGGTGGGCCTCAGCGCTCGGCACGCGGGCCGCGGCCCATCAAGCGCTCAACGCCCTGACGTGGGGTGACCCGGCCTTCCAGAACCGCCACCACCGCCGCCGTGATCGGCATCTCGACACCCAGCGTCTGGGCCCGCTTGAGCACGGTGGCCGCGCTGAGCACGCCCTCGGCCACATGACCGAGTTCAGACACGATCTGCGCCAGCGGCCGGCCTTGTGCCAGTCTCAGGCCGACGGTGCGGTTGCGGGACAGGTCGCCGGTGGCCGTCAGCACCAGATCGCCCAGTCCGCTCAACCCCATGAAGGTGTCGGCGCGGGCCCCCAGGGCCACGCCCAGGCGCACCATTTCGGCCAGCCCGCGGGTGATCAACGCCGCACGAGCGTTGTGACCCAGATGCAAACCGTCGGCCAGGCCGGTGGCGATCGCCATCACGTTCTTGACCGCGCCGCCGACCTCGACGCCGACCGGGTCGTCGGACGTGTAGATGCGCAGGTTGTCACTGTGCAGCGCGGCGACGGCCTGCTCGCGCAATGCGGCATCGCTGCTGGCGGCAACCAGCGCGGTGGGCTGGCCGACCGCCACCTCCTGCGCGAAGCTGGGCCCCGACAGCACACCGACCCGCCCACCCGGCCACACCTGTTGTGCCACCTCGTGGCCCAGCAAGCCGGTGCCCTCCTGGAAGCCCTTGCACAGCCAGTACAGGCCAGGCGCCTGCGGGCCGGGCGGCAAGGCACGCAACACCGGGGCGAGCCCGGACATGGGCGTGGCGACGATCAACAGGCCACCGTGCGCGTGCGCGACAGCCTCATTGAAGTCGCTGGTGACTTCCAGCGCCGCCGGAAAGGCGACGGTCTCCAGATAACGCTGATTGCGCCGTTGCTGGCGCATGGCTTCGGCCTGGCGGGCATCGCGCACCCACAGCAGCACGGCGTGTCGGGCGCTGACGCTGATGGCCAGCGCCGTGCCCCAGGCACCGGCGCCGAGCACGCTCAACTTCACGGCGTGGTGCTCAGCGACCGCAGAGTCGGCGCCGCTCAGTTGACCAGCGCACTGCCGCTGGCGCCATTGGCAACGGCGTTGGCTGCCTGTTCAGCGGCGGCAGCCATCTGGCTTTCGTACATGGCCTGGAAATTGACTTCGGCCAGCATCACCGGCGGGAAGCCTGCCCGGGTGCAGATGTCGGAGACGATCGCACGCAGATACGGGTAGACCATGCCCGGGCAGGCGATGCTGATGATGGGCTTGATCTGGTCGTTCGGAATGTTGCGAATCTCGAAGATGCCCGCCTGCTTGGCTTCCAGCAAAAACAGCGTTTTCTCACCGACCTTGGCAGTCACCGTCACACGCAGCGTGACTTCATAGGTGTCCTTGCCGATGGTTTCGGCACCCACGCCAATGTTGATGTCGACCTGCGGTGGCTGCTGATCGAGAAAGATTGCCGGCGAATTGGGTTGCTCCAGCGACAGGTCCTTCAAATACATGCGCTGAATCTGGAACATCGGGGAGGTGTCTGCGTCTGCCATGGCAATCTCGAGGTGGGTTGTGGAGGGGCGGCCGGGCCACCCTTGGGGCGACGGATTATGGCGGATGGGGTGTGACCACCGCGAGCGCACAGCAGGGAAAAGGCGCGATCGAACGCGCCTTGGGTCTCAGCCTGGCGCGGGTTGCAGCAGCGGCAGCAGCGCGCCGCGTTGATCGAGTGCGATCAGATCGTCGCAACCGCCGATGTGGGTCTCGCCGATAAAAATCTGCGGCACCGTGCGCCGCCCGGTGCGGCTGACCATCACGGCACGCGCGCCCGGATCGCTGTCAACCCGCACCTCATCGATGGCAGTCACACCGCGCGCCTTCAGCAGCGCCTTGGCGCGCAGGCAGTACGGGCACACCGCGGTGGTGTACATGGTGATGGCGGCAGGCTGTGTCATGGGCACGCGGGTGTCGTGGGTCGCGGTGGTCGTCATGCCGAGCGCTCGATGGGCAGATTCGCCTCGCGCCAGGCCGCGACGCCGCCGACCACCGCACTGGCCTTCTCATAGCCACGCTTGCGCAAAACGGCCACGCCGCGGCGCGCTCGGGCGCCTGTCGGGCACATCAGCAGCAGCGGAACGGTCTTGTTCTCGGCAGATCGGTGGCTGTT
>JAKFUQ010000162.1 GCA_021732645.1 Rhizobacter sp.
AGACAGTAGGCGCAGCTGTTGACCTGGCTCACGACGAGGTTGACCACCTCGCGGGCCTTGCCATGGAGCGAACTCTTCGCGCCTTGCAGCGCCATGTAGCTGGAGAGCGCGTTCTCGGAAAGCGCCAGCGTGGCATACAGGTTGGGCACCATGCCCAGGCCCTTCTTCAGGGTGTCGAAGTGGATCTGGTTGGCAGGGCTGACTTCGGTGCGGGTGGGGACGGTGAACGTGGTCATGATGAATCCTTGTGACTTGGGTTGAGAACTTGGAGTGCTGGGCAAGAGAGAACGGCTCACTGCGCCGTGTAGCCGCCATCGACGGCAATGCATTGCCCGGTGAGAAAGCGCGCCTTGTCGCCGGCCAGAAAGACGATGGTCTGGGCGATCTCTTCGGGTGTGGCCGCGCGCTTGGCCGGCATCATCGACAGCAGGCCGCCCCTGGCTTCTTCGCTGCCTCCGGTGAAGCGGTCGAGCATGTCGGTGGCCACCGGGCCCGGGGCCACCGCGTTGACGCGCACGCCGAGTGCCGCGCCTTCGAGCGCCGCGCTCTTGGTCAGGCCTTCGACGGCGTGCTTGCTGGCCACGTAGACCGACGCGCCGGCCATGCCGACCTGGCCGGCGATCGACGACAGGTTGACGATCGAACCCGCGCCCTGCTTCAGCATCACACGCAGCTCGTGCTTCAGCGCCAGCAGCGTGCCCAGCACGTTGGTATCGAAAGTGGCAGCGACGTTCTCGGCCGTCTGCTCGGTGATCGGGCCGAGTTGGCCTTCGGTCCCGGCGTTGTTCACCGCCACGTCGAGTCGGCCGAAGCGCTCGACCGTCTGTTCGACAAGGCTACGCACATCGGCCTCATGGCGCACGTCGGCACGCAGGTATTCGGCGCGCACGCCCAGCGCGCGCAGCTCGGCCGCCAGCGCGTGGCCGGCATCGTCGCGGCGGCCCGAGACGACGACCGATGCGCCTTCGCGGGCAAAGGCCAGCGCGGTGGCACGGCCGATGCCGGTGAGCGCGCCGGTGATGAGGACGACGGGAGCGGGGGTGGTGTTCATGGCGGATTCCATTTCTGTGGGTTGGGAGTCGATGGGTTGAACTGTGATTGCTGCCCCTTCTTCGCACTAGCCCCCGCAAAGGCCTAACATCCAGTCAGCTTTGGAATGAATGGGGAGTTCATGTGGACAAGCTGACGGCGATGCAGACCTTCGTTCGGGTGGTCGAAGCGGGCAGCTTCTCGGCCGTGGCACGTGAAGCCGCAGCGACGCAGAGCGCGGTCAGCAAGCAGGTGGCTGCCCTGGAGCGCGCACTCGGCGCCAAGCTGCTGAGCCGCACCACGCGCGCATTGGCGCTGACCGAGGAAGGAGAGCGCTACTTCGAGCAAGCGCAGCGTCTGGTGGCCGAAATCGCCGAAGCCGAAAGCACCTTGCAGCGTGGCGAACGGCAGCTGAGCGGCTGGCTGCGCGTGGCGGCGTCGGTGGGCTTCGGCCGCCTGAAGCTTCTGCCGGTGGTGCAGAGCTTTCTGGCGGCACACCCGCAGGTGAAGATCGACCTCAAGCTCAACGACGGGTTCATTGACCTGGTCGAGCAAGGCATGGATGTGGCGGTGCGCATCGGCGAATTGCCCGACAGCGGCCTGGTCGCCCGCCGCGTCGGCACGACACGGCGTGCTCTGATCGCCAGCCGCGCCTATCTGCGCCGGCTGCCGAAGGGCCTGAAGCGTCCGCGCCTGCCGCACGACCTGACGCAGCACAACTGCATCGTCTATACCGAGCTGGCCACGCGCAATGCCTGGGAGTTCATCGCCGGGCCGGGCGCGCCGGAAGCACCCGGCACCAGGCAAGTCGTGCGTGTGCACGGCAACCTGCAAACCAACAGCAGCGAGATCGCGCGCGCCAGCGTGCTGGCCGGCATGGGCATCGGCTTTTCACCGACCTGGTTGTTCGACGCCGAACTGGCCAGCGGAGAGGTGCAGGTGCTGTTGCCCGACTGGCCGGCGCCCGACATGCCCATCCACCTGATCAGCCCGCCGCAGCGCCGCCATTCGACCAAAGTGAAAGCTTTCGGCGAGCACGTGGCGACGGCGCTGGCGAACCCGTGATGGCTTCGGACACTGCAACGCTTCAGAGCACCGCGACGCGCTCGGCGACATTGCTCCAAGACTCACACAACCAGCAACTCCGCAATTTGCCTCTGCAAGGTTGGAACGACTTCCGCGGTGAACCACGGGTTGATCTTCAGCCAGATGTTGTTGCGCGGACTGGGGTGCGGCATGGGCAGGACACCTAGACCGTGATCGCAGGCGTCGGGGACTACCAGATCTGCGCATCCGGCAACTGAAATTCCAAACCCGTCAAGTGGGTGGGCTTCACCAAGCGCGACGGTGTGGGTGCAGTGCGTCGAGCGCCTGCCGGGTCACTCATCGGCGCTCAGGATGGCGGCGATGTCCTGCCTATCACCGAGCAAGCGAACGACGTCCAGGTGGTCCTCGGCCTCGAAGTACAGCCACTGCAGGGGGAAATCAGTGACGCGCCAGGAACGCAGGCCCGGGATGTCGCTCAACAGGCCGACTCGGGGTGAACCGATGCCCGGCATGCGCTCGATCGGCGCCAGCGCTGCGAGGGCAGCGTCGAACATGCGCTCTGCGAGGTCGATGCTGCCCTGGGTCGCATAGTGCCTCGCGGCTTCCACCAGGTCGGTCTCAGCCTGCGGGCGCAGGTGGGCGCGTTTCAACGCAGCTTGCCCAGGGCCTGCTTCTTCAACTGGGCTGCCCGCCGGGGCGTGAGGGCCTGACCGGTGCCGGAACTGAGGCCTTCTTCGATCAGTTCGCGCAAGCGCTTCTTGGCCTGTTCTTCCTGGTCACGCCGAATCAGTTCACGAAGGTATTCGCTGGTGTTGCCGTACTGGCCGGATCGCACACGCTGGTCGACGTAGCTGCGCAAGGCCTCTGGGAGGGCGAAGCTCATGGTGTTGGTACTCATGGTCAGAATCATCGCGCGAACTATCAATAGTTGTCAAGATTCAGTCGAGCTTCGGGCCGCGAGCCCTGGGGTCGAATACGCTGTCAACGCACGCGCAGCACGTGGTCGGTCTCGCCCTTCTTGGTCTCGACGATGGTTTCCATGGCCTTGACCATTTCGGCGAAATTGGCGTGGCCGTGGTCCTTGGGGTCGAAGGTGGCGTCGAGGCGCTTGATCATGTGCCACACGGATCCCTTGTTCACCCAGGCTTCGCCCTTGGTTTCGGCGAGCAGGCGTACTGCGCGCTTGAGCATCTCGGCGGCGGGGTCGGCCGGTGGCGGTGGTGAGGCGTCCTTCGCTTCGCTGGCCTTGGTCGCTACTTCGGTGTCGGGGACTTCGATCAGGCTGTCGTAGTAGCGGAATTCGTGGCAGCTCTTGGCCCAGTGCTTGTTGGTGTTCTTGCGGTTACCGATGCCGATCAGGGTGCGGCCAGCGGCCTTGATCTTCTGGGCCACCGGCATAAAGTCGCTGTCGCCACCCACAATGATGACCGTGCCGATGTGGGCAAAGCGGCTGATGTCCTCTGTGGCGTCGAGGCACAGCTTGATGTCGGCACCATTTTTGGCGGATGCGCCGGGTGGAAAGAGTTGGATCAGTTCGACGGCACTCTGCAGAAGCGTGTCGCGATAACGGCCGAAGTACTGCCAGTTGCCGTAGGCGCGGTTGATGGCGACCGGGCCGAAAGAGGCCCCGAGTTCGACCAGTGCTTGCACGTCGATCAACGGTTCCTGGACCCTGAAGCGGTTGTCCTGCTTGGCGTAAGCGCCTTCGCCGTACTTGGCCTCCATAAGGCCAGCGTGTATGTTCTCGAAGTCCCAGTAGAGGGCGACGGACTTGGTGTCCTCTATGTCGTTCGGGTTCAAGTTGTTGGCCCTTCCGGTGTTGTTGAGTTCATCGTAATGCCTGCGAGCGAGGTGCCACCAACCAGCAACGCAGAGTGCGATGGTGCCTTGCCTCGTTCGTGTGCAGAGGCCCTGCGTCCAGGCCTCGGTGGGCCTTGGTGAACAGACTGCTTCGTTGGTCTCTGTACTCGGTGCGGCACCAGCGCAATTGCCACCCCGGTCACCGCCGGACTGTGATGACGCCCAGCGTAGCGTCAGATCCACGCGATCACTGCCTACGCCTTGGTGCCGGCGTGCGCCGTCAGGCATTCCGCATCAACGACACCCCCTTGATCTGCGCGTGCAGCGCATCGCCGGGTTGCAGGTTGAGTGCGTCCAGGCTGCGGCTGGTGATGCGCGCCAGCAGGGTCCAGTGACCTTGCTGTGCGCCGTTGCCGGCTCGCAGGCGCAGCAGCGCGGTGCTGAGCTCGCGCTGCACACTCTCCAGCACCACCGGCAGCACGTTCAGGATGCTGGTCTCGGTGGGCCGCTGCCTGGTGACGCTGACATCGCGGGCGACGATGCGTGCGCGCACCGGCTGTCCAAGCGGTGCCGTCGAC
>JAKFUQ010000235.1 GCA_021732645.1 Rhizobacter sp.
TGAATGCATCCTCGATTTGCGGCCGTTGAAAGAGAGCAGCGGCGTCAGCGCCGAGGACGTCGCCAAGCGGCTGATCGACTACGGCTTCCACGCGCCGACATTGAGCTTTCCCGTGCCCGGTACCTTGATGGTCGAGCCGACCGAAAGCGAGCCGTTGCGCGAGCTGGACCGCTTCTGCGATGCGATGGTCGCGATCCGCGAAGAAATCCGAAAGGTCGAGGCCGGCGTGTGGCCACGAGACGCGAATCCGCTGGTGTCGGCACCGCACACCGCCGAGTCGCTGCTGCGCTCAGACTGGCCGCACCCGTACAGCCGCGAACAGGCCGCTTACCCGCTCGCCAGCCTGCGCCGCCACAAATACTGGGTGCCGGTGGGTCGGGTCGACAACGTGCATGGCGACCGCAACCTGGTGTGCAGCTGCGCGCCGGTGTCGGATTACGCGAGCGAATAAATCGAGCCAACGAGGCCAGCGACTGACGCCAGCATTGGTGGGTCAGCTGCAGGCTACTGCAGTGGCCCTTTCAGCGCCGCAGGCGTTGGAAAAGACATCACCTCGATGCCTTCTTCGTGCAAGGCCTTCGCCTCGTCGGAGGTGGCCTGGCCGCGGATCGGTCGTTCGTCGGTCTCGCCGTAATGCATGCGGCGAGCCTCCTCGGCGAAGCGTGGGCCGACGTCGTCGGTGTGGGTGACGATGTGCTGCACCGCGCGCAACATGGCGGATTGGAATGCCGCCGGATCGACGCCAGACGGCGGCGTCGGTGGTGCGGGCAACGCTGCTGGCGCCGACGGCATACCGGAAGCAGCGGCGCCTCGCGCGGACGTCGCAGACCCCTGCGCAGGGGCCAGCGCGCGGGACGAGGAGGTCACCACATGCGGCGCCGACGGCAAGCGCTGCACCGACTTGTCGCCGCACATCGGGCATTCGAGCACTGTGCGGTCCAGCTGGCTTTGGTAATCGTCCTGCGAGGCGAACCAGCCCTCGAAATGATGGCCGAACGAACAGCACAGATTCAACACCTTCATGCCGACATTATCGGTGACGGCGATGTCCACTGCAGCGCCCAGCGCCCCTCGCGCCAATGACGCAGCCACAGCAGGCCGACCAACGTTTTCACATCCGTCAGCGCACCGACGCGGGCCGCCTCTTCCAGCTCCTCCAGCGTGGCAGTGGACACGTCGAGAAACTCGCCGTCGTCGAGTTGGGTGGCGCCAAGGGTCAGCCCGCGCGCGAACCAGATCTCGATGCCTTCGGTGGAGTAGGCGATGGCGTTGTGCGTGATGCCGGCTCGGGCCCATTCGGTGGCGCGGTAGCCGGTTTCCTCCGCCAGTTCGCGGATCGCGCAGGCCAGCGGCGGCTCGCCCGCCTCCAGCTTGCCGGCCGGGAATTCCACCATCACCTGTGCCACCGGGTAGCGGTACTGCCGCTCGATGACCAGCCGGCCATCGGCCAGCAGCGGCACGACCATCACCGCACCGGGGTGCACGATGTACTCGCGGCTGGCAGTGGCGCCGTTCGGCAAGCGAACCCGATCGCGGCGAACATCGAGGAAATGACCGCGGTAGACCTGCTCGGAATCGAGCTTGTCTTCGCGCAGGTGAGCGTCGGGATCGGTCACCGGCGCCGGCTCAGGTGGTCAGCGCCTTGCCGATCGCGTTGACGCACAGCGCCATCAGTCCGCCAGGCAACAAGCCGAAGAGGAGCACGGCCGCGCCATTCAACGACAACAGCACGCGCACTTCACCGGTGGTGACGATGGCGGCGGTTTCGACCGGCTCGTCGAAGTACATCACCTTGACCAGTCGCAAGTAGTAATAAGCGCCGATCAGCGAGAACACCACCGCGGCCACGGCCAGCACGATGTAGCCGACGACATTGGTCGACACGATGGCCTGCAGCACACTGAACTTGGCGTAGAAGCCCACCGTGGGTGGCACCCCGGCCAGCGAGAACATGAAGACAGCCATCACCGCCGCGTACCAAGGGCTGCGCCGGGCCAGGCCTTTCAAGTCGTCAATGCTCTCCGACTCGAAGCCCTGCCGCGCCAGCAGCATCACGATGCCGAAAGTGCCAAGCGTCGTCATCACGTAGGTCACGATGTAGAACATGGCCGAGCTGTAGCCATTGGCTGCCGACAGGGTGTTGGCACCGATCACCGTCGGCGTGAGCCCGAGCAGCATGAAGCCCATGTTGGCGATCGTCGAATACGCCAGCATGCGCTTCAGGTTGCGCTGCGCGATCGCGGCCAGATTGCCGATGGCCATGGAGCCTACCGCCAGCACGATCAGCATCTGCTGCCAGTTCTCGGCCATGCCCGACATGCCTTCCACCAGCAGCCGAATCGTGATGGCAAACGCGGCCAGCTTGGGTGCGCCACCGATGAGCAGCGTGATGGCCGTCGGCGCGCCCTGGTACACGTCGGGCACCCACATGTGGAACGGTACCGCGCCCAGCTTGAAGGCCAGACCCGAGACGACGAACACCAGCCCGAAAACCAGCACGGCCTTGTTGATCTGCCCGGTGCCGATGGCCTTGAAGACCTCGCCGATGTCCAGCGACCCGGTGGCGCCGTACATCATCGACAAGCCGTACAGCAGGAAGCCGCTGGCCAGCGCACCGAGCACGAAATACTTCATCGCCGCTTCGGTCGCGTGGATGCTGTCGCGGCGCATCGCGGTCAGTGCGTACAGCGACAGGCTCATCAACTCAAGCCCGAGGTAGACCACCAGGAAGTTGTTCGCCGACACCATCACGCAGATGCCGAGCAGTGAAAACAGGCTGAGGGTGAACAGCTCGCCTTTGAGCAGATCGCGGCTGGCCGCGTACGGACGAGCGTAGGCCAGCGAGACCATCACCGCGAGCGCCGCAAAAAAGGCCAGCAGGTTGCCCATCGGATCGGCCACCACCATGCGCTGCATGGCATACACCGACAGCCCCGCGTCGTACTGGGCCAGGTACATCAGCGCGACGATGGCCAAGCTGCCCTGCGTCAGCCAGTAGGTGAGGCGACGCAGCGGATCAGTGACCCACAGATCGACCAGCGCGACCACGCACGCCGCCGCCAGCAGGAAAATAACGGGGTAGACAGCAGGCCAGTTCATGTCGGTGTGCGGCTCACAGCTTGGAAAGGGCGACGTGCTTGAGCAGCTCGGTCACCGATACATGCATCACGTCGGTGAACGGCTTGGGATAGAGCCCCATCCACAGCACGGCGATGGCAAGCACGGCCATGATCAACACTTCTCGCGCGTTGAGGTCCTGCAATTCAGCGACATGGTGATTGGCGACGGGGCCGAAATACACCCGCTTGACCATCCACAAGGTGTAGGCCGCGCCGAAGACGAGCGCCGTGGCGGCCAGCGCGCCCAGCCAGAAATTCACCTGCACCGCGCCGAGGATGACCATCCACTCGCCCACAAAACCAGCGGTGCCGGGCAGCCCGCAGTTGGCCATCGCGAAGAAAACCGCGAAGGCAGTGAAGGTCGGCATGGTGTTGACCACGCCGCCATAGCTGGCAATGTCGCGCGAATGCACCCGGTCGTACAGCACGCCGATGCCCAGGAACATCGCGCCCGACACGAAGCCGTGCGCAATCATCTGCACCAGCGCGCCGGAAACACCGATCTCGTTGAACAAAAAGAAGCCCAGCGTGACGAAGCCCATGTGCGCGATCGACGAATAGGCGACCAGCTTCTTCATGTCCTGCTGCACCAGCGCGACCAGGCCGATGTAGATCACCGCGATCAGCGAGATGGTGATGATCAGCCAGGCCCATTCGTGCGACGCATCGGGCGTGATCGGCAGCGAGAAGCGCAGGAAGCCATAACCGCCCAGCTTCAGCATGATGGCCGCCAGCACCACCGAGCCGCCGGTCGGCGCCTCGACGTGCGCATCGGGCAGCCAGGTGTGCACCGGCCACATCGGCACCTTGACCGCGAACGCCGCGAAGAACGCGAAGAACAACAGCGTCTGCACCGGCATGGTCAGCGGCAGCCGGTGCCAGGTCTGCAAGTAGAAGCTGCCGCCCGACTTGAAGTACAGGTACATCAGCGCGATCAGCATCAGCAGCGAGCCGGCCAGCGTGTACAAGAAAAACTTGAACGCGGCATAGACCCGGTTCGGCCCGCCCCACACGCCGATGATGATGTACATCGGGATCAGCGTGGCTTCGAAGAACACATAGAACAGCAGCCCGTCGAGGGCGGTGAACACACCGATCATGATCCCTGACAGGATCAGAAAAGCGCCCATGTACTGGTTGACGCGATCGGTGATGACCTCCCACCCGGCGATCACCACGATGATGGTGATGAACGCGGTCAGCAGCACGAACCACACCGAGATGCCATCGACGCCCAGGTGGTACATCACGTTGAAGCGGTCGATCCAGGACAGGTTCTCGACGAACTGCATGCTCGCGGTGCTGACG
>JAKFUQ010000005.1 GCA_021732645.1 Rhizobacter sp.
ACGCGGGGCTGGTTTTTTTGTCCGACTCACGCACCAACGCCGGGCTCGACCAGATCAGCACCTTCCGCAAGATGATCGTCTACGAGAAGCCGGGCGAGCGCTTCATGGTGATGCTGTCGGCCGGCAACCTGTCGATCAGCCAGTCGGTGCGGGAAATTTTGCAGGTCGAGAAGATCGACAACGGAGACGAAGCGCCGATCACGATCTGGAACGCCACCAGCATGTTCGACGCGGTGCGCGTGCTCGGCAGTGCGGTGCGCCGCGTCTACGACCAAGACGGCAAATCGCTCAAGGCGTCGGGCATCGACTTCAACGCGTCGATGATCTTCGGCGGGCAGATTGCGGGCGAAGCGATGCGCCTCTTTCTCGTCTATTCGGCCGGCAACTTCATCGAGGCCACCCGCGAAACCTGCTATTTCCAGGCCGGTGAATCGAAGTACGGCAAGCCGGTGCTCGACCGCATGATCTCACCGACCACGCCGCTGGACGAGGCCTCGAAATGCGCGCTGGTGTCGATGGACTCGACGCTGAAGTCGAACCTGTCGGTCGGCTTGCCGCTCGATTTGCTGGTCTACAAAGACAACGCGCTGAAATGCGACCAAACGGTGTGCATCGACGAACACAACCCGTATTTTCAGATGATCCGCGGCTCGTGGGGACACAAGCTGCGCGAGGTGTTCGAGTCGCTCGAAGACCCACAGTGGTCAGCGGACGCTGATGCGCAGGCAGCGCCGGCGACCCACCACCCGCTGTGCGTGGCATCCAAGCGCTATGAACCGATGCGCAAGATCACCCACCCCAGCGAGAAAATCGTTTGAGCAGGTCGCCCGGAAGGGCCCTTCTATAATTGATGTTTCCCACTCCAGCAGCATGAATACCGGCTGCTGCAAGCAATGACCAAGTACGTCTTTGTCACCGGCGGTGTGGTGTCCTCGCTGGGCAAGGGCATTGCGGCGGCGTCTCTCGCGGCGATCCTCGAATCGCGCGGCATCAAGGTCACGCTGATCAAGCTCGACCCCTACCTCAATGTCGATCCCGGCACGATGTCGCCGTTCCAGCACGGCGAGGTCTATGTGACCGACGACGGCGCTGAGACCGACCTCGACCTGGGACACTACGAGCGCTTCATCACCACCCGGATGAAGAAGGCCAACAACTTCACCACCGGCCAGATTTACAAGAGCGTGCTCGAGCGCGAGCGTCGCGGCGACTACCTCGGCAAGACGGTGCAGGTGATCCCGCACGTCACCAACGAGATCCAGGAATTCGTCAAGCGCGGCGCAGGTGTCGGTACTGACCACGCGGTCGATGTCGCCATCGTCGAGATCGGCGGCACGGTCGGCGACATCGAGTCGCTGCCCTTCCTCGAAGCCGTCCGTCAGATGAGCCTGAAGCTCGGGCCCAACCAGACCGCCTTCGTGCACCTGACCTATGTGCCGTGGATTGCTGCGGCGGGCGAGCTGAAGACCAAGCCGACCCAGCACACCGCGCAGAAGCTGCGCGAGATCGGCATCCAGGCCGACGTGCTGCTGTGCCGCGCCGACCGCCGCATCCCGGACGAGGAGCGCGAGAAGATTTCGCTCTTCACCAACGTGCCGACCTGGGGCGTGATCTCGATGTGGGACGTGGACACCATCTACAAGGTGCCGCGCATCCTGCACGAGCAGGGGCTCGACGGGCTGATTTGCGACAAGCTGCGCATCCACACGCCGCCGGCCAACCTGAAGCGCTGGGACGAGCTGGTGCGCGAATTCGAGCACCCCGAGCGCGAGATCACGATCGCGATGTGCGGCAAGTACACCGACCTGTCGGACTCGTACAAGTCGCTGAACGAGGCGCTGCGGCACGCGGGCATGCACAGCCATGCGAAAGTGTTGATTCAGTACGTCGACTCCGAAACCCTGACCACACACAACGTGCAGCAGCTCGCCGCCTTCGATGCGGTGCTGGTGCCGGGCGGCTTCGGCAAGCGCGGCGTCGAGGGCAAGGTGCTGGCCGCGAAATTCGCCCGCGAGTCCAAGCTGCCCTACCTCGGCATCTGCCTGGGCATGCAGGTCGCGACCATCGAGTTCGCGCGCCACCAGGCCGGCCTCGACAGCGCTAACAGCACCGAGTTCGAACCCGAAACGCCGCACCCGGTGATTGCGCTGATCGAGGAATGGCAGGACGCCGACGGCTCGATCCACAAGCGCAGCAGCAGCTCCGATATGGGCGGCACGATGCGCCTGGGCGCACAAAGCTCGGACGTGAAACCCGGCACCTTGGCGCACGAGATCTACGGCGATGTGGTGACAGAACGCCACCGCCACCGTTACGAGGCCAATGTCAACTACCTCGACCAGCTGAGTGCCGCCGGCTTGGTGATTTCAGCGATTACACAGCGCGAGAAGCTGACCGAGATCGTCGAGCTGCCACGCAGCGTGCACCCGTGGTTCATGGGCGTGCAGTTCCACCCCGAGTTCAAGTCCACGCCGTGGGGCGGACACCCGCTGTTCAACTCCTTCATCTCGGCGGCGCTGGCGCATCAGCGCGAGCGCTTGCAGGTGGTCGGCTCGACGAAGGCGGCCGCATGAATCTGTGCGGCCACGAGGTCGGACTGACGCAACCCTTTTTCCTGATCGCCGGCCCCTGTGTCGTCGAGTCCGAACAGCTGCAGATCGATGTGGCCGGTGCGCTGAAGGAAATGACCGCAGCGCTCGGCATCCCCTTCATCTTCAAGAGCAGCTACGACAAGGCGAACCGCTCCAGCGGCAGCACCTTCCGCGGCCCGGGCCTGGAGCGTGGGCTGGAGATCCTCGCCAAGGTCAAGCGCGAACTCGGCGTGCCGCTGCTCACCGATGTGCACGACATCGATCAGATCGCGTCGGTCGCGTCGGTTGTGGATGTGCTGCAGACACCCGCCTTCCTGTGCCGCCAGACCGATTTCATCCGCGCGGTCGCGCAATCGGGCAAGCCGGTGAACATCAAGAAGGGCCAGTTCCTCGCGCCGCACGACATGAAGAATGTCATAGCCAAAGCCCGCGCCGCCGCGCGCGACAAGGGCCTGCCGGAAGACAGCTTCATGGCCTGTGAACGCGGCGTGAGCTTCGGCTACAACAACCTGGTCAGCGACATGCGGTCGCTCGCCATCATGCGCGAGACCGGCGCGCCGGTGGTTTTCGACGCGACGCATTCGGTGCAGTTGCCCGGCGGCCAGGGCACCAGCTCGGGCGGTCAGCGCGAATTCGTGCCGGTGCTGGCGCGTGCTGCCATCGCGGTCGGCGTGGCAGGCCTGTTCATGGAAACCCACCCCGATCCGATGAACGCGATGAGCGATGGCCCGAACGCGGTGCCGCTGAAACACATGCGTGCGCTGCTCGAACAGCTGGTGGCGCTGGACCGCGTGGTCAAGCAACAGCCCTTGCTCGAGAACGATTTCGGTTGCTGAACGAGCCGGTTCTACAGCCTCACCCTTTTCCAATTTTCAATTCTGAGGACGCCACATGAGTGCGATCGTTGACATCGTCGGCCGCGAGATTCTGGACAGCCGCGGCAACCCCACCGTCGAATGCGATGTGTTGCTCGAATCGGGCGTGATGGGCCGCGCTGCGGTGCCCTCAGGCGCGTCGACCGGCTCGCGCGAAGCGATCGAGCTGCGCGACGGCGATGCCAAGCGCTATCTGGGCAAAGGCGTGATGCGCGCTGTGCAGAACGTCAACACCGAGATCAGCGAAGCGGTGCTCGGGCTCGACGCCAGCGAACAGGCTTTCCTCGACCGCACCCTGATCGACCTCGACGGCACCGACAACAAGTGCCGCCTCGGCGCCAATGCGACGCTGGCCGTCAGCATGGCCGTCGCACGCGCCGCAGCGGAAGAAAGCGGTTTGCCGCTGTACCGCTATTTCGGTGGCTCGGGCGGGATGCAGCTGCCGGTGCCGATGATGAACGTGATCAATGGCGGCGCCCACGCCAACAACTCGCTGGACCTGCAGGAATTGATGATCATCCCGGTGGGCGCACCGAGCTTCCGCGAAGCCGTGCGCTGGGGCGCCGAAACCTTCCATGCGCTCAAAAAAATCCTGCACGACCAGGGCATCAGCACCGCAGTCGGCGATGAAGGCGGCTTCGCCCCCAGCGTGGCCAGCCACGAGGCGGCGATCCAGATGATCTTGGCCGCGATCGACAAGGCCGGCTACACCGCCGGCGAGCAGATCGCCATCGGACTGGACTGCGCGGCCAGCGAGTTCTACAAGGACGGCCAGTACGTGCTGGAAGGCGAAGGCGGCCTGAAGCTGTCCGCTGAAGCCTGGACCGACATGCTGGCGGGCTGGGTCGACAAGTACCCGATCATCAGCATCGAAGACGGCATGCACGAGGGCGACTGGGACGGTTGGAAGCAC
>JAKFUQ010000030.1 GCA_021732645.1 Rhizobacter sp.
TGGGATTCTTTCGTGGGGTGGTTGGGGATGAAGGAGGGGATGAAGGGGGGAGAGACGAGCCGACGCTCAACGCGCCGTGCCGCGCCGAAACAGGTTGACGATGGCAAGCAGGATGACCGCGCCGATCAGCGACACGACGAGGGCACCGATGCTGAAGTTGCCGTCGTTGATGCTGCCCACCCCAACCAGCGGCGAGATGAACCAGCCACCCACAGCCGCACCGACGATGCCGACGACGACGTTCAGGAACATGCCCTGTTGTCCATCGGTTTTCATCAGCATGCTGGCAACCCAGCCGAGGACTCCGCCGATGACGAGCCAGACGATGAAATTGATCATGAAAATTCTCTCCGTAGAAGTTGGCCATGCGCGACATGCGCTGTGCCGTCGATGTGGCAAGCGGCATGCCGTGACCGGCTGCAAAAGCGATGGTGCGCCGTCGCGTTCCTTCCAACTCGCCAGCGGGCACACGGATTGCCCTACCGATGCACGGCGCTACTCGCACACCGAATCGCGGCGTGCGACCACCGACGCAATCACCTCTCTGGGAGACCTCGTCATGAATCAATCCTTCAACTGCAAGAGCGTTGTTGCCGCTGCTGTGCTGTGTGCAGCCGCCGGCTTTGCATCCGCTCAAAGCTCGACCCCCACCCCCACCGTCACCGTGCCGGCCTCCAGTGACAGCGAAATCAACCCGAACCCGCTGCAGACCAAGCCCGTCGAAGGCCAGCCGAGCTCGGCCAACGGCAAGCTGACCCCGGGCACAGGCACCGGATCGAGCCGCACCATGCGCAATGAAGGCAGCACGACCGATCAAAGCAGCGGCGCACGTTCTGGCACCAGCAACGACACGGGCACCACCCTGCCCGCCGATGACCTGTCGAGAAATCGTTCCACAGGATCCTCCGGCGCGTCAGGGTCGACGAACGACACGACCCTGGCACCCGCCCCGATGGCGCGCCCTGCGCGCCGCGATCGCGGTTGACGCGGTTGAGCCAGTCAGAGAAGACCACGGCGTGCGCCTTCTCTGCCGACACCCGCAGGCTCAGCGCGCGACGGCGCTGGGTTTCGGTGGGGTCATGAAGGGGAAGGCCGCCGCCAGCGGCCGCGTTTCGGGCAGCACATAGGCGATGGCCCGCGCCTCCTTGAAGAACGGTGTCAGCACGCGATTGAAAAAAGCCACCGGCACATTGATGCAGCCGTAGGAAATTCGGTTGTCGGCGGCGCTGGGCGACGCCAGCCGCTGCAGTCGACGTTCGCCAGCATGGGCCGAACGCACGCGGTGCATCGACACCGCAGCCGCATAGTCGATCCACAGGATGTCGTCGCCGTGCAGGTTGCGTCCCGGCTCCATGACGAAGCGCCCTGCCGGTGTGGTGCGCTCGGCCTCGGCGATCTGCGCCAGCGGCAACTCGGCAACGCCGGGCGCGGTGTCATCACCGATGGCCAGCCCCAGCAGCACCGGCGTGCTCCCCGTCAAGCGACCCTGGGCGTCGAACACCCAGACCCGGGCGGCCCGCTTGTCGAGCACCAGAAATGGCGCGCTGCCGTGGTCGTTCGAACGCGTCACGCTGCCGAGCAGAACACGTGCGTCGTTCGACAACGCCGCCTCCGGCGCGGCGCTGGCCGGTGCAGTGACCACTGCGAGGCCAGCCATCAACAGCAGGCGACGCACACGCTGGAGCGTGACACCGAGTGGGTGGGCGACAGACATTAAGGGGTTGCGAGCGCAGGACAGGATAGCTTCACGGGCAAGCCATGTGCCTGGTGTCGGCCGTTGCGGGCCGTTGCAAGGGTCAACGCGATCGGCATGCCATTTGCCGCTCTCCGCCCATGACTCCCCTGAACCCGCCCACACCATGATCGCTGCCACCCAACCTGGCCCTGAAAGCTCCCCCGCCGCCGCGCGCGCAGCGGTGTTCATCGACAAGGACGGCACCTTGCTCGACGACGTGCCCCACAACACCGACCCGACGCTGTTGCGCTTCCAGCCCGGCGCGCTCGAATCGCTGGCGGCGCTGGCCACGGCGGGTCTGGCCCTGGTGGTGGTCACCAACCAGAGCGGCCTGTCGCTGGGCTACTTCACGCGGTGGCAGTTCTCGCAGTTGCAGGCGGCGCTGGAGCGTCAGCTGAACGAGGTCGGCGGCATTGCCCTGACCGATTTCGTGGTGTGCCCGCACACGCCGACGCGAGAGGGCCAGCCGGCCTGCCTGTGCCGCACACCGGCGCCGGGCATGCTGATCCGTGCCGCGCGGGCGCACCGCATCGATCTGGCTACCTCATGGATGGTGGGCGATACGCTCGACGACATCGAAGCAGGCCGCCGCGCCGGCTGCCGCACGCTGCTGCTGAACACGGGCGGAGAAACCGAATGGCGCCGCTCACCGTTGCGCACACCGCATGCCCGATGCAGCCGCTGGGACGCGGTCACGCCGCTGATCCTGGCCGACCGCAGCGGCCTGAAACCGGCGGGCGACATGGCGCAAGCGGCCGCGGGTTGAAGGAAAGCGCAGTCGCCAACCGCCCGCACGAGCGGGCCTCACGCCACCGGGTGATCGACGCCGTCGGAGGCGTAGGCCTTGAGCCGGTTGTAGAGCGTTTTCAGGCTGATGCCGAGCGCTGCGGCCGTGCGTTCCTTCTGATGATGGTGGTGGCGCAGCGTGGCGAGGACCAGCGTGCGCTCGGCCAACGCCAGCGTGGTGCCGATGGGCAGCGTGATCGATTCCTTTTCGAACGCCTCGTCCGATGCCGAGGGCAGTCGCCGTGCCGCAGCGGCCGGCGCCACCTGGGCGCCGACAACCGCCATGGCCTCGTCCAACATCGACGACGGCTGCGGCAGCCACTGTGCGTCGATGACCCCTGCGGTGGCCATCACATAGGCGCGCTGCACCGCGTTGCGCAGCTCGCGCACATTGCCCGGCCAGTGGTACTGGGTGAGCCGCTCGAGCGCAGCGGCGCTGAACTGCTTGGCCTGCCCTTCCTGCACACCGAAAGCGTTCAAAAAATGCTGCGCCAGCAGGCCGACATCGCCGAGCCGCTCGCGCAGCGGCGGCAGCTCGATCGGAAACACGTTCAGCCGGTACAGCAGGTCTTCGCGCAGCCGGCCGGTGGCCACCGCCTCGTCGGGGCGCCGATTGGTGGCAGCGAGCACGCGCACATCGGCCGCCTGCATCTGCGTCGAGCCGACCCGCATGAAACAGCCGGTCTCCAGCACGCGCAGCAGCTTGACCTGCAGCGCCATCGGCATCTCGGTGATCTCGTCGAGGAACAAGGTGCCGCCGCTGGCGCGCTCGAAGAAACCCAGGTGCTGCCGGTCGGCGCCGGTGAAGCTGCCTTTCTCGTGGCCGAAGATTTCGCTTTCGATCAGGTTGGGCGAGATCGCGCCGCAATTGACGGCCAGGAACGGCTGCTTGCGGCGTCGGCTCAGGTCGTGCACCGTCTGCGCCACGACCTCCTTGCCGCTGCCACTTTCGCCGGTGATGAACACGGTGACGCTGGTCATCGCCACCCGGGCGATCTGCTCGTAGAGCCGCAGCATCGACGGCGCGCGGCCCCACAGCGCACCGAAGTGGCCGCTCGGCGCCACCTGCGCGGCCAGCGTCTCGACCTCGGCCTTCAGCAGCGCCGGCTTCGTCACGCGCGACAGCACGCCTTGCAGCTGGCGCAGGTTGATCGGCTTGACCAGGTAATCGGCCGCACCGAGACGCAGCGCCTGGATCGAGGTGTCGAGCGACGCATGCCCGGTGATCAGCACCACCTCGGAATCGGCCAGCAGCTCAGGCTCGGCAAACAGGTCCATGCCATTGCCGTCCGGCAATTGCAGATCGAGCAGCAGCAGTTCGGGTTGCTGCAATGCGATCTGGCGCCGCGCATCGCGCAGGTTGTGCGCCACCGCGACGGTGCAACGCTCGGCCATGATCAGCGCCTTCAGGGTGGACGCCGAGTCCGCATCGTCGTCGACGATCAAGGCGTGTGTCATCGAGCGCAACTCCCAGTCCGACGCAGAAACCGCAGAATGCAGCGTCCGGCTCAGCGGCACGATTGTGGGAGCAATCGGGTGCTTTTACCGATTTTTCGGTCAACCCGTCTTTGGAGCCGGCCGTCGAGCGCAGGCGCGGACAATGACTGCTTGTATTTGCAACGCCAACCCGCACATCCTGCAGACGCGCTGCTCAAAGTGCACAAGGAGTACCCCATGAAATCACTGATCCCGGCGTTGTCTCTGGTGTTTTTAATGGTCGGCGTGACGCCGATGGATGCCGACGCCAAGCGCCTCGGTGGCGGAGGGTTCTCGGGCATGCAACGCCAGCTGCCCCCACGCGCCACGCCGAATGCGGCACCGACACAAGCCCCCGCCAAGCCGGCAC
>JAKFUQ010000023.1 GCA_021732645.1 Rhizobacter sp.
AGCCCCTGCCACGCCAGCGCGAACGTGACGAGGCCACCGTGCTGCGCGAATCGATCTCCGACGAGTTCGACGTCGAGTCGCTGCTCGACACCGACGACGCGCTGTCGTGGCGCGCCCAGGGCATCGGGCCGGAGGTGGTGCGCAAGCTGCGGCGGGGCGTGTGGGCCATCCAGGCGCAGCTCGACCTGCACGGCCTGCGGCGCGATGAGGCGCGCGAGCAGCTGGCCGAGTTTCTGCGTGCAGCGGTACGCCACGGGCTGCGCTGCGTGCGGGTGGTCCACGGCAAGGGCCATGGCTCACCGGGGCGCGAGCCGGTGCTCAAGGCCAAGGTCAAAACCTGGCTGGTGCAAAAAAACGAAGTGATCGCCTTTGCCCATGCGCGTGCGGCCGATGGTGGCAACGGCGCACTGCTGGTGCTGCTCAAGCCGAGTGGGCCGCCACTGTCACAGAAGGTCGAGGCGGTGCGCCAACGCGGAACCACCCACCGGGGCGAGACCTGAGGCCCGGCGCCAGCCCGGCACGCGGGTCAACCCAGCAGCTTGTCTGCCAGCAGGCCGATCGACACCGCGGCGGGACTGCCGGGCAACCATTCGGTCAGCAGCTGGCGCTTCAAGATGGCTTCGCGCACCGCCGGGTCGACGGGTACTTCGCCCACCAGCTCAAGCTTCAGCGACGCGTTCTCGGCACCCAGCATCGGTGACACATAGCGATCGATGACTTGCTGCAACTGTCCACGGGTGGTGCGCGCCTCGCCCACGCGGGTCACCTGGTTGACCACCAGCTTGATGTGGCGACGCGCCTGCTGCGTGGCCAGCACCTTGATGGTGGCGTAAGCATCGGTGAGCGAGGTGGGCTCGGGCGTGGCCACCACCATCACCTCATCGGCCAGCGACACCGCAAACAGCACCACGTCGGAGATGCCGGCGCCGGTGTCGAGCAAGATGAAGTCGAAGCGCGGCTTCATCTTTTCGATGATGTCCAGCAGGTGCTCTCGCACGTCCACAGTCAAGCGCGAATACTCCACCAACCCAGAACCCGCCAACAGCACCGAGAAGCCTCCCGGGGCCGGCAGGATGGCGGCCTCCAGATCGCACTTGCCGGTGAACACATCGTGCAGCGTGAGCTTGGGTTGCAGGTTGAGCACCACGTCGAGGTTGGCCAGGCCGAGATCGGCATCGAGAACCAGCACCCGCTGACCTCGGCGCGACAGCGCCGCCGCGAGGTTGGCCGACACGAAGGTTTTACCCACGCCGCCCTTGCCACTGGTCACCGCCATCGTGCGCGCAGAGCGTCCGCTGGGCTGCGGACTGGGTCGGGCGGTGGGATCGGTGGGAGAGCTCATGTCGGGAGGATCATTCGAGGTCTTGCAGGTCTTGCAATTGGGAGGTACCGAACAGCATGCCCTTCTCTTCGGCACTGATCTGCACCACTGGAGCATGTTCGAGGCAAACGCGGTTGCGCCCCTCGGCCTTCGCCCGGTACAGCTGGCGGTCGGCGCGCTCGACCCACAGCGCGGCCGACGTTCGCACCCATTGCGGCGCAAAAGCCCCGCCGATGCTGATGGTGACCTGCACCTCGACACCTGGCGCCACAGTGACAGGCCGCCGCTCGACCTTGGCGCGAATGCGCTCGGCCACGGTGAGTCCGAATGCAGTCTGGCAGCTGGGCAGGATGATGGCGAATTCCTCGCCGCCGAAGCGTGCCACCGTGTCCATGGGGCGCACGCAGTCTTGCAGCGCCGACGCCACCACCTTGAGCACCTGGTCGCCCGCGGGATGACCATGGGTGTCGTTGACGCGCTTGAAGTGGTCGATGTCGGCCATCAGCACCAGGGCCGGCTCGCCTGCGCGGGCCACCCGATCGATCTCACGGGTGATGATCAACTCGAACTGGCGACGGTTGGCCAGCCCGGTCAGTGCGTCACGGCTGGACAGATCGCACAGCGCATCGACGACCGCCTGCAGCCACGGCGCCGAGCCCGGCTCGGCATCGATGCTCAGCTCGCGGCCAGCCTGCTTCAACAGCATCAAAGCCGTTTGAAGTTGCAGCTCGGCAGTCAGGTCGGCAGCGGGCATGGGTGGGACAAGCGCAAAACAGCCATCAAGGGCCTCAGTCTAGCGGTGTCACCAAACGCAACGGCGCGGTTCAGGCGGGCAAAACCGCGCCAGTTCAGGCGATGGCGCAGCCAGCGCGCGGGTTCAAGTCACGCAGCGCCCTGCCGATAGCCAACCATGCAGCCCACCACGTTCGACCGGAGCACTTGACGATGTCTGCCGTGATGTCGGCCGTTGCACGCCCCGACGGCGCAGGTCCACCAACGCTGGGCGATCTGGCTTTCGATGACGCCGACTTCGACCGGGTGCGCCAACTGATCTACGAGCGCGCCGGCATCAACCTCGGTGCGGGCAAGCAGGCGATGGTGTACAGCCGCGTGTCGCGCCGCCTGCGTGAAACGGGTCACCGCTCATGTGCGGGTTATCTGCGCTGGCTGGAGCAAGCCCGCGGCGCCGCAGCGGACGCCGAATGGCAGGAGTTCATCAACTGCCTGACCACCAACCTGACTTCGTTTTTTCGCGAGGACCACCATTTCACCGCGCTGGTCGATGACCTGCGGGCACGCACCGGCCAGGGCACACCCCGCATCTGGTGCAGCGCGGCATCGACCGGCGAAGAACCGTATTCGATCGCGATGACGGTCGACGAGGCACTCGGGCCCAACCATGGTGCCCGGCTGGTCGCCAGCGACATCGACACCAATGTGCTGACCACCGCGGCCGCCGGGGTCTACCCGCTGGAAGCGCGCGGGCTGTCGCCGCAGCGGCTGCGCCAGCACTTTCTGCGCGGCAAGGCAGCGCAGGCCGGGTTGATCCGCGTGCGACCGGAACTGGCCCGCATAGTCGAATTCCGCGTGCTCAATCTGATGGACTCGCACTGGGCACTCGGCGAACCGTTCGACTTCGTGTTCTGCCGCAACGTGATGATCTACTTCGATGCGCCCACGCAGCGTCGCGTGCTAGAGAAGATCCACGCGACGATGAAGCCACGCGGCTTGTTGTACGTTGGTCATTCCGAGAACTTCACCGAGGCGCGCAGCCTGTTCCAGCTGCGCGGCAAGACGATCTACGAGCGCGTTTGACTCAGCTTGAGCCACCGAGACTCCTGAGACTCACCCCCATGCCGACCGACCCGATCACCGTGGCTTCGACATCGCTGTCCCGGCTGCGACCCGCAACCAGCGGTGCGGCCTCGGCACCCGGTTTTGGCGAGCCGGCGACGGGCTCACGGCTGGCGCGGCTGCGCGCCAAGACGCCCAAGCCTGGCGAAGCGTCGTTCTTCTTCTACGAAGCCCATTTCAAAAGCGATGCGGTGAAGGTGTTGCCCGGCGAGTACTACGTCGACGACCAGGACCTGCTGATCATGACCACGCTGGGCTCGTGCATTGCCGCCTGCCTGTGGGACCGCCATGCCCGCGTCGGCGGCATGAACCACTTCATGCTCCCCGAAGGCGTTGGCGACTCGGGGCGCTACGGTTCCTACGCGATGGAGCTGCTGATCAATGAAATGCTCAAGCGCGGCGCCACCCGCTCCGGCCTGGAGGCCAAGGTCTTCGGCGGTGGCGCGGTGATCAGCGGCATGAGCACGCTGAACGTCGGCGAGCGCAACACGCGCTTCGTGCTCGACTACCTGAAGACCGAGCACATCACCGTGGTGTCCAAAGACGTGCTCGACGTCTACCCGCGCAAGGTCTGTTTCCTGCCGGCCAGCGGCAAGGCGATGGTCAAGCGACTGGCCCCGACCAGCAGCGATGCGGTGGTGGCACAAGACCGGGTGGCGGTCGAACGCGCCGTCACCTCCAGCAGCAGCGGTGGAACGGTCGACCTGTTCTGATGCGTCGAGCACACCTCTTTGAATTTCACTGACTGATTCGAGCCAACGATGACGAAGACCCGTGTGGTGGTGGTAGACGATTCAGCGCTGGTGCGCGGCCTGTTGACCGAGATCATCAACCAGCAGCCCGACATGGAATGCGTGGGTGCGGCATCCGACCCCTTCGTGGCGCGCGAGATGATCCGCGAGCTGAACCCCGACGTGATCACCCTCGACGTGGAAATGCCGCGCATGGACGGCATCGACTTCCTCGGCAAGCTGATGCGGCTGCGGCCGATGCCGGTGGTGATGGTGTCAACGCTGACCGAACGCGGTGCCGATGTCACGATGCGCGCGCTGGAGCTGGGTGCGGTCGACTTCGTGGCCAAACCCAAGATCGGCGTGGCCGATGGCCTGAAGCTGCTGTCCCGCGACATCACCGACAAGGTGCGCATCGCCTCCAAGGCCCATCTGCGCCGCGCGGCCCTGCCC
>JAKFUQ010000153.1 GCA_021732645.1 Rhizobacter sp.
GCGCGACACTGCCGCAGAGCTGCTGAACCTTTACGCTCGCCGCGCTGCACGTGAAGGCTACGCGTTTCGCTTCTCGGCCCATGACTACGAGGCCTTCGCGGCCAGCTTCGGCTTCGAGGAAACGCCGGACCAGAAGGCCGCCATCCACGCGGTGATCCAGGACATGGTGAGCCCCAAGCCGATGGACCGGCTGGTCTGCGGCGATGTCGGCTTCGGCAAGACCGAGGTCGCACTGCGCGCCGCGTTCGTTGCGGTCACAGGCGGCAAGCAGGTCGCGATCCTGGCGCCGACGACGCTGCTGGCCGAGCAGCATTTCCAGAACATATCCGACCGATTCGGCAAGTGGCCGATCAAGGTCGCCGAGATGTCACGCTTTCGCTCGGCCAAGGAAATCAAGCAAGCGCTCGAAGGCCTGGAAGACGGCACCATCGACATCGTCGTCGGCACCCACAAGTTGCTGAGCCAGAACACGAAATTCAAGCGGCTCGGCCTGCTGGTGATCGACGAGGAACACCGCTTCGGCGTGCGCCACAAGGAGGCGATGAAGGCGCTGCGCGCCGAGGTCGACGTGTTGACGCTGACCGCGACGCCGATCCCACGCACCCTGGGCATGGCACTGGAAGGCCTGCGCGACCTGAGCGTGATCGCCACAGCGCCCCAGCGGCGCCTGGCGATCAAGACCTTCGTGCGCGGTGAGTCCAGCGGCACGATCCGCGAGGCGGTGCTGCGTGAGCTCAAGCGCGGCGGGCAGGTGTACTTCCTGCACAACGAGGTCGAGACGATCGAGAACCGGCGCAGCAAGCTCGAAGAGCTGATCCCCGAAGCGCGCATTGCTGTAGCGCACGGTCAGATGCCGGAGCGCGAGCTGGAAAAGGTGATGCGCGATTTCGTCGCGCAGCGCCACAACCTGCTGCTGTGCTCGACCATCATCGAGACCGGCATCGACGTGCCGAGCGCCAACACCATCGTGATCAGCCGCGCCGACAAGTTCGGCCTGGCGCAGCTGCACCAGCTGCGCGGCCGCGTCGGCCGCTCGCACCACCAGGCTTATGCCTACCTGCTGGTGCTCGATGTGGAAGCACTGACCAAGCAGGCGCAGCAGCGCTTGCAGGCGATCCAGGACATGGAGGAGCTCGGCTCCGGCTTCTACCTGGCGATGCACGACCTGGAAATTCGCGGTGCTGGCGAGGTGCTGGGCGAAAACCAGAGTGGCAACATGATGGAAGTCGGCTTCCAGCTTTACAACGAGATGCTGGCCGAAGCGGTGCGCTCACTGAAGGCGGGCAAGGAGCCCGACCTGCTGTCACCGCTCGCCGTGACGACCGAGATCAACCTGCACGCACCGGCGCTGTTGACCACCGACTACTGCGGCGACGTCCACACGCGCTTGAGCTTGTACAAAAGGTTGGCCTCGGCCAGCAAGAACGAGCAGATCGACGCGATGCTCGAAGAGATCACCGACCGCTTCGGCAAGCTGCCGCCTCAGGGCCAGACGCTGTTCGACGTGCACCGGCTGCGCGTGCTGGCCAAGCCCTTCGGCGTCAGCAAGATCGATGCGGCGCCCGGCCTGATGGTGATCAGCTTCCGCCCCAACCCGCCGGTCGAGGCGATGAAGATCATCGAGTTGGTGCAGAAGAACCGCCACATCAAACTCGCCGGCAACGACAAGCTGCGCATCGAGCGCGCGATGCCCGAGGCCAAGGACCGCGCGCAGCTGATCCGCGAGGTGCTGCGCGCGCTGGGCACGCCGACCGCCGTCCCAGCCTGAGCTTGCGGCACAATGCGCTGCAAATGCAACGCAAGGAGTGCCCGATGAAAACTGCCAGTTTCCCGTCGCTGCGTGTGGATCCTGAACTGCGCGCAGCGGCCGAAGCCGTGTTGCAGGGTGGCGAAAGCCTGTCCAGCTTTGCCGAGCGCTCGATTCGCGATGCGATCGAGCGTCGTCAAGCGCAACAGGCCTTCATCGCGCGGGGTCTGGCCTCGCGCGACGAAGCTCGAAGCGCCGGCCGCTACGTGCCAGCCGCCGAAGTCTTGGTGCATCTCGAAGAAAAGCTGGCACGTGCCAAGTCGCTGTCTGCGCCGAAGGGCAAGGCGCGTGCATGAGTTTTCGGGTCCGCTTCACCATCGAGGCTGAAGACGACCTGCTGCGCTTGTACGAGTTCGCCATTGATCGATTCAACGGTGACTGGGCCGCAGCAGACCGAGCCCTGGAAGCGATCAAGACCGGCATCCGCAGCCTGGAGTTGTCGCCATTCGGCTGCCGCAAGGTGGCCGCAGACAACCCGTTCCTACGCGAACTGGTGATCGGTTTCGGCGCGTCAGGTCACGTGGCGCTGTTCGAGATCGAAGGCGAGGACACCGTGACCGTTCTGGCCGTGCGTCATCAGCGCGAAGACGACTACCACTGACGACATTGAAGCGCTGACGCGCGCAGCGCGGATCAGCGGAACATCTGCGCCGGGAACTGTCCGTTGGCGCCCTGGCACATGCCGACGAAACGGCTGAAGTCGGTGCTTGCCTGCATGTTGCAATTCAGCACGCCCATCGGCACGCCATTGGGCGTCAGCGTCATGCTCAGCCGCAGCAGGTTGCCGTCGAGCTGGCCTTCGCCCATGCCAGCGGGCTGGCCGCCGGCCTGCGCCGTGAAGCGCAGCTGATGGCCCTGCTGCGCGAACTGGTAGGTCTCGCCGCTGAGCGTGCGCCACAGGCCGGCGATGTCCGGCACCGAGGGCGTCGCCACGGGCTGGACCGGCTGCGCAGGCGTGGCCGGTTGAACCGGCTGTGCAGGTTGTGCGGGCACCTCAGGCTGCACCGGTGGATTGACCGACGGCGCGTCGGTGTTGGTGTTCTCCGAGTTGGGCAAATAAGTCGCCACCTCGATCAGCACCAGCACGCCGATCACGATGCCGATCCACATTTTTTTCTTGCTCTTGGGCGGATCAGCTTCTTGGCCTGGCTGCTGCAGCGCGAGGCCCGGCAACTTGGCCAGGGTATCGACCAGGCGCTGCAAGTCGCCACGCCAGCGGCTGTCGGAAATGTCCAGCGCCTGGCGCCGCACCAGTGGCTTCAGGTCATCGCTGAGCGCCGATTCATCGGGCAGCGGGGTGCCGTCGATCAACACCGGCACCACACGGATGCCGCGGCGCAAGGCGGTGCTGATTTCCTGGCGGATCCAGTCCTTTGGGTCGTCGAGCCGCCGCCTACCCTGCGCATCGGTGATGTCCAGCCACTTCGGGCCGATCAGCACCAGCATCACCACGCAGGCTTCGAGCGCCTGGTTCAAGGCCTGAGCAAACTCGACACCAAGGTCGATGCCTTCGATGTCGCGGAAGATGTTGGCGCTGCCGAAGTGATCCGCCAGGCCATCGGCCAGACGGCCGGCCGCCTGCCGCGTATCGTCACGCCGATAACTGACGAAAATACCTCCTGACATTGCCCTGACCTCCGAGGCTTGCCTTGATCCTTCTTCGCGGCGCAGTGTAGACCTCGACCCTCGTCTCATCGACCGATTCCGTCCCCCAACTTCATCCCTGATTTCCATGAGCCATCCTTCGGGTCTCACGCTGCGCGGTGTCACACCACCGTTGCAATTGGCCGACTTCAAGCTGATCGCGTTCGACATGGACTCGACGCTGATCAACATCGAGTGCGTCGACGAGATCGCCGACGCCGCCGGCCGCAAGGCCGAGGTGGCGGCGATCACCGAGGCGGCCATGAATGGTCAATTCGGCGGCGAGATCGCCGACTACAAGGACAGCCTGCGCCGGCGGGTCGCGCTGCTGCGGGGTGTCACGGTGGCTCACATGGAGCAGGTCTACACCGAGCGGCTGCAACTCAACCCGGGCGCCGAGGCGTTGGTCGCGGCATGCAAGGCAGCCGGCATGAAGGTGCTGCTGGTGTCAGGCGGATTCACCTACTTCACCGACCGCATCCGCGACCGGCTCGGCATCGATTTCACGCGCTCCAATGTGCTGGAGATCGAGCCCGGCGCGAACTGCGGCCAGCTCACCGGCCGCATGGTCGATCAGCCCTGGGGCGACATCTGCGACGGCGACGAGAAGCGCCGGATGCTGCTGGACACCTGCGCGCAGCTCGGCATCAGCCCCTCACAGGCGATCGCGATGGGTGATGGCGCCAACGACCTGCCGATGATGGGCGCCGCGGGCCTGTCGGTGGCCTATCACGCGAAGCCAACGGTGCGTGAGCAGGCGATGGTCGCGATCGACAGCGGCGGGCTCGACCGGTTGCTGGAGGTGGTGCGGCCCTGAGGGCTGTCACCACAACCACCACCGTCACCAGGTGCGCAAGTCCGACACCCTGTCGACGATTGCGGCATACAGGTCGCGGGTGGATGC
>JAKFUQ010000081.1 GCA_021732645.1 Rhizobacter sp.
GGTCACCACGCCCAGGCGGTCGCCGTCGCCATCGAAGGCCAGGCCGATCTCGGCATCGGTGGTCTGCACCGTGCGAATCAGGTCGGCCAGGTTCTCGGGCTTGCTCGGGTCCGGGTGGTGGTTGGGGAAGTCGCCATCGACCTTCGAGTACAGCTCGGTCACCTCGCAGCCCAGCGCGCGCAGGATGCCCGGGGCCGACGCGCCCGGGATGCCGTTGCCAGAGTCGACCACGATCTTCATCGGGCGCTTCAGCTTGGCGTCGCCGGTGATGCGTGCGCTGTACTCGGGCACGATGTCCATCGTCGCCGAGCGGCCGGCCTTGACCACATAGTCTTCGGCCTCCATGCGCACGCGCAGGCCCTGGATCTCGTCGCCGTAGATTGCACGGCCGGCCAGCACCATCTTGAAGCCGTTGTAGTCCTTCGGGTTGTGGCTGCCGGTCACCATGATCCCGCTGTGGCAGCCCTTGCGTCCGCGCGTGGCGGCCACGTAGTACAGCATCGGCGTGGTAACGGCACCCAGGTCGACCACGTCGAGCCCGGTCGAGGCCAGCCCGCGGATCAGCGCCGCTGCCAGGCCCGGCCCGGACAAGCGCCCGTCGCGGCCCACCGCCACCGCCTTCTCACCAGCCTTGACGGCCTCATTGCCGAAGGCCCGACCCAGGTGTTCAGCGAAGGCCTCATCGACCGTCTTGCCGACGATGCCACGGATGTCGTAAGCCTTGAAATTGGACGCGGTGACTTTCATGGAGAGCGGGCCTTTCTGGGTTGCGGCGGATTGTAGGTTTGGGTCATGCAACGCTTTCGATGGCACGCCAGCGTTGCGATTCGAAGTCAATTCATCCAACGATCTCATCACCGGCACGGGGCGGTTCACCGCCCTGGCGGCGCAGCAACTTCCGGAAAGCGGCCAAGTCGGCCCTGCTGCGCCGCTGGGCAAAGAATTCAACGGTGCGCATCGCGGACAGCTTCTCAGCAACTGCGGTGGCAACGAACTGGTTCATGCTGATCCCTTCCTCACGGGCCAGCTTCTCGGCTTCTGCCTTGACCGACTTGGGCAAGCGAAGCGGATAGGTCGATGTGTCAGTCATGATGGAATCCTTTTGTAGACATCTCTCGGCAAGAAAAGGCGCACGCCGAAGCGCTCGGGCGCGCTGGCGTAGTCGCGCAGGTTGAATGTGACGATGGCATCGGCACGTCCGTTGACGGCGGCTTCCAGCACCATTTCATCGGCCGGATCGCGCAACTGCGGACGCCAGACGAAATGAGACTCGACCGGCGTCGCCAGCGCAGCAACAGCATCAACGAAAAGTTCGGCTTCTGACATGGCCAACCCCGATGCCGCGACATGCTCTGCGCGCTTGCACACAGCCTCGTATTCCAGAATCAAGGCCACATTGGCCAGCAGCGTCACGCGGCCACTGGCAGCAGCATCCAACAGCGCCGCCGACGCTCCCGATGGGCTCCTCATTGCCGCCACGATCACATCGGTATCCAGAACCAAACGCATGCCTCATTGTGACATCACATGCGATGTCACTGTCAATTCACCCCCGTGGGTGATGTGTCGCGTGCAGCGTCTTCAGGCGTTCGCGCGCGACGTGGGTGTAGATGGTCGTCGTCGAGATGTCGGTATGCCCTAGCAACATCTGCACCGCCCGCAGGTCAGCGCCGTGATTCAGCAAGTGGGTGGCGAAAGCGTGGCGCAGCGTGTGCGGCGACAGGGGCACCAGCACCCCGCCGCGCAGCGCGTGCTGCTTGATCAGCCGCCAGAACATCTGCCGCGTCATCGGCCCGCCGCGAGCGGTGATGAACAGCGCATCGCTCACTTGTTTCTTCAAGATGTCGGCCCGCGCCGCGCCCAGGTAGCGCACCAGCCACACCCGGGCCTCTTCGCCGAAAGGCACCAGCCGCTCTTTCGCGCCCTTGCCGGTGATGCGCAAGGCGCCATCGACCAGGCCGAGGTGCACCGTTTTCAGCGTGACGAGTTCGCTCACGCGCAAGCCACTCGCGTACATCAGCTCCAGCATCGTGCGGTCGCGCAGGCCGAGCGACGTGGTCACATCGGGCGCGGCCAGCAGGGCCTCGACCTGCGCTTCGCTGAGCACTATCGGTATCTTCCGCGTGTGCTTCGCGGCCAGCAGCTTCAACGTAGGGTCGGTGGTGATCAGGCTTTCGCGCAGCGCCCAGCGGAAGTAGCGCTTGAACACCGTCAGTCTGCGGTTCGTGCTGCTCGCCTGGCTGCCGGCGTGGCGCGCCACCGCGTAATCGCGCAGATGGGTTTCGGTCGTGGCATTGAGCGCCGCCGCGGGTGCGTCGGCGAGCCATTGCGCATACAGCGTCAGGTCGCGCCGGTAGGCGGCCAACGTGTTGGCCGACAGGCCGTCCTCGATCCACAGCGCGTCGATGAAGCGGTCGATTGCAGCGGCGCTGTCGTGTAGCGTGCTCATGCGCCGATTCTCCGATGCATCAGCCCTCAAGCGCCCAATCGATGTGCTCGCGCACCAGTTCACTGGCGTCAGGTCGAGCCGCAACCAAGGCCGCTCGCAGTGCTGCGGTCAGTCCCGCATCGGGCGAGGTTTTCAGCGCATTGCCCATCGCCACCGCCAAGTTGCGGCGCCAGCGTTCGTGGCCGATGCGGCGGATCGCGCTGCCTTCGGTGTGGCGCAAGAAGTCGGCCTCGTTCCACGTCCACAGCTCCAGCAACGTCGGATCGGCCAGCACAGGACGCACTTCGAAGTCGGGCAACGGGCTGCGCTGTGCGTACTTGTTCCAGGGGCAGGCCAGCTGGCAGTCGTCGCAACCGTAGATGCGGTTGCCCATGGCCTTGCGAAACTCGACCGGGATAGCGCCCGCGCGCTCGATGGTCAGGTAGCTGAGACAGCGCCGCGCATCGAGCCGGTAGGGCGCGACGATGGCCTGTGTCGGGCAGATGTCGATGCAGGCACTGCAACTTCCGCAGTGCGCCGCCACCGACTCGGTCACAGGCAACGGAAAGTCGAGGTAAATCTCGCCGAGAAAGAACATCGAGCCCGCATCGCGGTGCAGCGCCAGCGTGTGTTTGCCGCGCCAGCCCGGGCCGCTGCGGGTGGCCAATTCGACCTCGAGCACCGGCGCGGAATCGGTGAACACGCGGTAGCCAAACGGGCCGATGGCGCCAGCGATGTGATCGGCCAGCGCTTGCAGGCGCTGGCGCAGCACCTTGTGATAGTCACGGCCGCGGGCATAGACCGACACCGTCGCTTGACCTGGCATCTCCAGCCGCTGCCACTCGATGGCCTGCCAGTCATCGGAGGCGCCGGGTGCAGGCGCAGGCAGATAGTCCATCCGCGCCGTCAGCACCCGCAGCGTGCCGGGCACCAGCTCGGCCGGCCGGGCGCGTTTCATGCCGTGGCGGGCCATGTAGTCCATGGAACCGTGGCAGCCCTCAGACAACCACGCCTGCAGGCCGGGCTCGGCTGCGCTCAGATCGATGTCGGACACTCCGATCTGGGAAAATCCCAGCTGTTGCGCCCACGCCTGCATGCGCGACCACAACAGCGACAGGTCCACACCGTCCGCAGTCAACATGCCTCATTCCTCTCTCACGTGGGCTCACTCTCCTTGCCAACGACCGCACCGCCATCCGCCGGCATGCCGATCTTAGAAGCCCGCACGGTGCTGTGGGCCGACGAGGCCGACTGCGCAGCCACCGCACAGGCGCTGGCGGGGCACGCGTCGCTGCGCACGGCCTGCATCGAACTGCATGGCAACCTGGGCGCCGGCAAGACCTCCTTCGTGCGCCACCTGCTGCGCGCGCTCGGCATCAGCGGCCCGATCAAAAGCCCGACCTACGCCGTGATGGAGCCCTACGCCCTCCCCGGCCTCGCCATCTGGCATTTCGATTTCTACCGTTTCGATGACCCGCAGGAATTCGAGGACGCCGGTTTCCGCGAGGTGTTCGCGAGCACCGGGCTGAAGCTGGTCGAGTGGCCTAAGAAAGCGGCCGGCCTGCTGCCACCGTGCGACCTGCGCATCGAGATCGCGATGGTCGACGCTCTTGTGGCGGATGCACTCATCGATACCGACGGCGACGACACACGCCGGCAGGTCACATTCCAGGCCGAGACCCCGCTCGGCCTCACGCTGTTGCCATGAGCGTACCCGTGCCTCCGCGCCTGCGACTGCCCTCGCGTCGCCAGGCGCTGGCGCGCATGGGCACGTTGGTGCTGGCTTTGACAGCGCGCCAGCTCGCGCACGGTGCCGCCATCGTCGCGGTGCGGGTGTGGCCGGCAGCCGACTACACCCGGGTCACGATCGAGTCCGACAGTGCGCTCGCCGCCAAGCATTTCCTGGCCGAGAACCCG
>JAKFUQ010000127.1 GCA_021732645.1 Rhizobacter sp.
GCCTTGCTGGCCGAACGGCCCGAGGTGCAAAACCGGCTGCTGCGGCTGCTGGGGCTGGCGCGCTGGCCGATCCGCTATCTGATGCTGCACCCCGGCATCGTCGACGAATTGGCCGATGAGCGCCTGCTGCACGGCCGCTTCGACGCGGATGAATTCACCGCCGAACTGGAGGCGCGCTATGCGGCCTGGGGCCGATCGGGTCATGTCGACGAAGAAGCGCTGCTCGACACCCTGCGCCGTTCGCACCATGCCGAGGTGTTTCGCACGCTGGTGCGCGATGTCGAGGGCCACATCAGCGTCGAGCAGGTGGCCGACGATTTGTCGGCGCTGGCGGATTCGACGCTGGCATGTGCCATCCGCTGGGCGTGGAAGCACCTGAAGCAGCGGCACCGCGAAGTGCCGCAGATCGCCGTCATCGCCTACGGCAAGCTGGGCGGCAAGGAGCTGGGCTACGGCAGCGACCTCGATGTGGTGTTCCTCTACGACGATGCCGGCGAGCCCGATGCCGACAAGGCCAGCGAGGTCTACGCCGCGTTCGTGCGCAAGCTGATCGGCTGGCTGACCTTGCGCACCGCCGCGGGCGAGCTGTTCGACATCGACACCGCGCTGCGACCGAACGGTGGCTCGGGCATGCTGGTCACCTCGATCACCAGCTTCGAGAAATACCAGACCGGCCGCGGCAGCAACACCGCCTGGACCTGGGAACACCAGGCCCTGACGCGCGCCCGTTTCTGCGCCGGCGACCCGGCCCTGGCCGCGCCGTTCGACGCGGTGCGCAGCGCGGTGCTGGCGGCGCCGCGTGACCCGATCGCACTGCGCAGCGAGGTGCAGGCGATGCGCGACAAGGTGGCCGCGGCCCACCCCGTCAAGGGCGAGATGTTCGACATCAAGCACAGCGCCGGTGGCATGATGGACGTCGAATTCGCGGTGCAGGTGCTGGTGCTCGAACACAGCCAAACGCACCCGGAACTGATCCCGAATGTCGGCAACATCGCCTTGCTGCACCGGGCTGAAGCGGCTGGCCTGTTGCCGCCTTCAATCGGCGTGGCGGCCGCCGACGCCTACCGCGATCTGCGCCGTGCGCAACACGCCGCGCGGCTCGATGAGCACCCGACGCAAGTGGCCTCAGCGGCGATGGCCGCTCAGCGCAGCGCGGTGCTGGCGCTGTGGCACGCGGTGTTCGGCTGACGAAGACACCCTCAACGGCCGATCAAGCGCGGATGCGTTGAACCAGGCTGGTGGTGGACTGCCCGTCGACAAACGGCAGCGCACGCGCCTCGCCACCCCAGCTGCGCACCAAAGCGGTTTCGGCCAGCGTCTCGATGTCGTAGTCGCCGCCTTTGACGTACCACCGCGGTCGCACGCGCTTCAGCAGTTCAACCGGCGTCGCTTCGTCGAAGGTGATCACCAGGTTGACGCTTTCCAGCGCGGCGAGTACGCAGGCGCGGTCGAGCTGCGTGTTCAGCGGCCGATCCGGGCCCTTGCCGAGGCGGCGCGCCGAGGCATCGCTGTTGAGCCCGACGACCAGACTGCCGCCCAATGCACGCGCCTGCGCCAGGCAGGTCACATGGCCGCGGTGCAGCAGGTCGAACACGCCGTTGGTGAACACCACGGGCTGAGGCAGCGCAGCGACGCGCTGCTCGATCTCACCGGGCGGGCACAGCTTGTCGATGAAATCGCTCATGGGCTGAGGGCCGGACAACCTCGTTGGCGGGCGCGCAGCCGCAGCGTGACTCAGGCCGGGGCCGTGCCCGCTTTGAGCTGGGCCGCCGCCGCGAGCCGCAAGGTGACTTCCTTGCGGTAGCGGTTCAGCTCCTGCACGGTTGCGAAGCTGCGCTCCATCAGCAGGCTCATGTTGTGCAGGATGCGGTCGACGACCTTGCCTTCCCATTCGGCATCGAACTGGATCTGCCGATCGAGCCAGGCCTCCAGCCACACCGGATCGGGAAGGCGGCTTTGCACGGTGTCGCGCGGGAACAGGCTTTCGTTCACATGCAGGTTGGTCGGGTGCAGCGCCTGCGCGGTGCGGCGCGCACTGGCCATCAGCACGCCGACCTTGGCGAAGGCCGCGCGGGCTTCGTCGCCCACATTGTTGAGCGCGCGCTTCATGTAGCGCAGGTAGGCGCCGCCGTGGCGGGCTTCGTCGCGCGCCAGGGTTTCGTAGATGGCCTTGATCACCGGTTCGGCATGCCACTCGGCCGCACGGCGGTACCAGTGGTTCAGCCGGATCTCACCGCAGAAATGCATCATCAGCGTCTCCAGCGCCGGGGCCGGGTCGAACTCGAAGCGCACCTCGTGCAGCTCGGCCTCGGTGGGCACCAGATCGGGCCGGAAGCGGCGCAGGTATTCCATCAGCACCAGCGAATGCTTCTGTTCTTCGAAAAACCAGACGCTCATGAAGGCAGAGAAGTCGCTGTCATTGCGGTTGTCGCGCAGGAACATCTCGGTGGCCGGCAGCGCGGCCCACTCGGTGATCGCGTTCATCTTGATGGTCTGAGCCTGCTCGTCGCTGAGCAGGCTGGCATCGAAGCGATCCCAGGGAATGTCGGTGTCCATGCTCCAGCGCACGGCTTCGAGCTGTTTGAAGAGTTCCGGGTAGAGCATAGAAGACATGGTGAGCGCGACCTTTTGACCGGCTTGCAGTTTAGACGTGTTGAGCCGCCTCAACCAGGCGCCGGGATGCTTGCCCGAAACCCGTTCACAGGGCGTCGGGATTCTCCAGTACGCGCTGCGCATCGGCACGGATGCGCTCGCGCTGCCCCGGCTCCAGGCGGGCGATGTGGCGTGCCATCAAGGCGGTTCGCGGGTTGGCGCTGAGCGCTTTCTCATGGCGGTCGAGGAAATTCCAGTACAGGGTGGTGTAGGGGCACAGTGGCTTGCCTGGTTTCTTGGCGCTGGCCTGAGCCGATTTCGCATCGGGTGCATAGGTGCAGCGGTCGCAGTAGTTGCTCATGCGCTGGATGTAAGCGCCGGAGGCGACATAGGGCTTGCTGGTGAAGCGCCCGCCGTCGGCATACAACGCCATGCCGGCCACGTTCGGCAACTCGGCCCATTCCACGGCGTCGACATAGACCGCGAGGTACCAGGCGGCGACCTGCTGGGGGTCGATCTCGGCGAGCAGGCCAAACAAGCCGGTCACCATCAGCCGCTGGATGTGGTGCGCGTAGCCGTATTGCAGCGTCTGCTCGATCGCGTCGCGCGCGCAGGCCATCTTCGTTTTGCCGGTCCAGAACCAGCGTGGCAGCGGGCGGCTGTGGCGGAAGTGGTTCGCGTGCGCCATGCCGGGCATGTCCAGCCAGTAGACACCACGAATGAACTCGCGCCAACCGAGGATCTGGCGTATGTAGCCTTCCACACCGGCCAACGGGGCACGGCCGTCGCGATACGCCTGCTCGGCCGCGGCAATGACTTCGCGCGGATCCAGCAGGTGCAGGTTCAGGCTGCTGGCCAGCAGGGAATGCCAGCCGTAAGGCGTGCCCGACCACATCGCGTCCTGGTGATCACCGAAGCCAGTCAGCCGGTGGTCGATGAACGCTTGCAGCGCGCGCAGCGCGTCGGCGCGCGTCACCGGCCAGACGAAGTGCGCGAGTGAGCCGGGGTGATCGGGAAACCGTTTTTCCACTTCTGCGAACACGGCGCGGGTCAGTGCGTCGGGTTCGATGATCTCGGGCGGCGGGATCAGGCCCGGCCCGGCTTTCGGGTACGCCTTGCGGTTTTCGGCGTCGTAGTTCCACTGCCCACCCTCGGGCTGGTCGGGTTTCGCGGCATCGGCATCGAGCAGCACGCGGTGCCGACGGCGCATGTCGCGGTAGAAGAACTCCATCCGCAAGCCGCTGGAGTACTTGCCGGCCCACCGCGCGAAGTCGGCACGGGAACACATGAAATGCGGATCGTCGAGCAGGCGCAGCGCCACGCTGGCGTCGCGGGCCACGGCAGCAATGTCTTGCTGGACGCGCCATTCGCCGGGCTCCAGCAGCCGCAGGGTCTCAGGCTGCAAGCGCCGCAGCTGTTGCGCGAGTCGAGCGGCCAGCGTCGGCGCGTCGCTGTCGCCCAAACTCAGGTAGTCGACGGTGTAGCCCGCGGCGCGCAGTGCATCGCGAAAGTGCCGCATCGCCGAGATGAACAGCGCGATGCGCGCCTTGTGGCTCCACACGGCGGTGGCCTCGCCGGGCGCCTCGATCATCAGCACGCGATCGCACTGCGGATCGAGCCCCACCAGCGCGGGGCTGTGCAAGGTGAGCTGGTCGCCGAGCACCAGCACCAGATGCCGGATGGCGCGGGTCATGCGCCGGGCCGTGCGCCCCGCGCCATCCGGCATCTGGTGC
>JAKFUQ010000229.1 GCA_021732645.1 Rhizobacter sp.
GACGCCTGGAAAGCGGTAGCGCTGCGCGGTGAAGCGGGCCACCTCCTCATCGGTGAGCTTGGTGCGGATCGGCAGCGACTCGACGTTCCTGCTCTCGTCCATCAGCCGCTTGAAGCGCTTGCGGTCGCGCGCCTGGATGTCGATCAGCTGAGCCAGCTGGTCGATCGTGGCTTCTACATCGTCGGTGCGCGCGGGCATGATCTCCAGCGTGTAGGCCGAGTAGTTGTCGGCCAGCACGACGCCATTGCGGTCGACGATCAGCCCGCGATTGGGCACGATCGGTACCACCGAAATGCGGTTGTTCTCGGCGCGCACACTGAGCTCGTCGTGCTTGCTGACCTGCAGATGCGTCAAGCGCAGCGTCAGCAGACCGAAGCACAGCAGCACAAACCCCATCGCCGCGAGCAGCCGCGTGTGAAAGCGGTCCAGCTCCTGCTCGACGTTTTTGAGCTCAGTCAATGGAGCCCCCGGTTCGCAGCGTACTGCGACCCACCCCCACGGGGGTCGGGCCTTGCTTGGGGCGGCCCGGCGCGGCGGCCCGCGCGACTTGGTAGACCGTGCTCATAACGGTCTGTTTTGGTCGCGGTCGGGGGCGCGGCGCTGCGGCGCCAGCAGCAGCCAGGTCGCCAGCGGCCACAACAGCGCTTCGAACACCGGCGCCAGCAAGGCCTGCCAACCGGGCAGCATGCCGCCGGCGGCCGCCCGCACTGTGAACGACACCAGGTGTGCCGCCACGAACAGCGGCAGGATCTGCAACGCCTGTGAGGGCAGGTCGAACCACAGCAGGCGGCGGTGGATGGTGGTGGCCGCATAGGCCAGCAGCGTGTAGGCCAGCGCATGCTGACCCAGCAGTGCGCCGTCGTGCACATCCATCAGCAAGCCGAACATGAAGGCCACACCCACACTGACACGGCGCGTCTGGTGCACGTTCCAGAACACCAGCACCAGCGCCAGCGCATCGGGGGCGGCTGGGTGACGGCCCAGCGGCACCAGGTTGATCGCCAGCGCGCCCAGCAGCGTGACCCACAGGAACAGCAGGTTGACGGGCAGCAGCAGTTGATCGGTGCGACGCGGCAAGATCATGGACGCAGCGCTTTCTCGGGGCGGCTGACCGAGGCCGGCGCCGAGGCCGGCGCCATGCCTTCGGCCACCGCTTGCGGACGGGGCAACTGCTGCAGTCCTATCGGCTCCAGCACCAGCACATGGCGCACGCCGTCGGGCAGCGCCACCGGTGCCAGCACGATCTTGGCGAAGCCGGCATCGGCCTTGCGATCAATGGCCACCACCTTGGCCACCGGCAGACCCGGCGGGTAGACGCCATCCACCCCCGAGGTCTGCAGCAAATCGCCGACCTGCACATCGGCATTGCCCGCCATGAAGCGCAACTCAAGCGCATCACCTGCGGCCATGCCATGGGCCGCGCTGCGCGCCTGCGTGCGGGTGCTCAGCACCGGCACGGCAGCGTCCTTGTCGGTGAGCAGCGTCACCTCCGACGACAGCGGATAGACCCGCGTCACCTGGCCGATCACCCCGGCTTCGCTGATCACTGGCGAGCCCGCCACGATGCCCTGTGCCAACCCCCGGTCGACCACCACCTTGCGCGAATACGGGTCGGCCGATTCATACAGCACCTCGGCCGCCTGCGCGCGCACTTGCAGACCGACGCTCAGGTCGAGCAGCGCGCGCAGCCTGGCGTTCTCGGACTCCAGTTGATCGACTCGGTTGATGCGCAAGGCCTGCTCGGCCAGCGCGCGTCGGGCAGCGGCCTCACGGGAGACCGCGGCATCGAGCCCTGCCGTGTACTTGACAGCCGATTCGACCGCCTCGACGGGTGCCAGCAAGGCGCGTTGCACCGGATGCAGCGCCGTGGCCAGCAGTGCGCGCAGCGGCTGCGTCAATTTGAATCGAACATCGGCGACCATCAGGAACACCGCGAGCGCCGAACACAGCGCCAGCTTGGTCAGCGCCGACAGCCCCTGGCGAAAGAACGGCGGCGGCGTTCGATCGATGGAGCCTAGAAGCACGGGTGAATGCCAAAAACAAAAGGCTGGAGAGAAGTCCCGAGCCGAGCGCCGAGCCGCCTCAAGCCGGCGAGCGCCCCCCTGGGGGGCAGGAGCGCAGCGACGTGGGGGCCCACATTCACTCTGACGTGAAGATCGAGCCGAGGCGCTCCATGTGCTCGAGGGCCATGCCGCAACCGCGCACCACGCAGGTCAGCGGGTCTTCGGCGACCAGCACCGGCAGACCGGTTTCCTCGGCGAGCAGGCGGTCGAGATCGCGCAGCAGCGCGCCACCGCCGGTCAGCATCATGCCGCGCTCGGCGATGTCGGCGCCCAACTCGGGCGGCGTCTGCTCCAGCGCGTTCTTGACCGCCGACACCATCTGGTTCAGTGGATCCGTCAGCGCTTCGAGGATTTCATTGCTGCTGATGGTGAAGCTGCGCGGCACGCCTTCGCTGAGGTTGCGCCCCTTGACTTCGATCTCTTTCACTTCGGAGCCGGGGAAGGCGCTGCCGATGTTCTTCTTGATCGCCTCGGCCGTCGGCTCGCCGATCAGCATGCCGTAGTTGCGACGGATGTAGTTGATGATGGCTTCGTCGAACTTGTCCCCGCCGACGCGGATGCTGCCCTTGTAGACCATGCCGCCCAGGCTGATGACGCCGACCTCGGTGGTGCCGCCGCCGATGTCGACCACCATCGAGCCCGAGGCTTCCGACACCGGCAGGCCGGCGCCGATCGCCGCCGCCATCGGCTCCTCGATCAGGTAGACCTGGCTGGCACCAGCGTTCAGTGCCGATTCGCGGATCGCGCGGCGCTCGACCTGGGTCGAGCCGCAGGGCACGCAGATGATGATGCGCGGGCTCGGGCGCAGCACCGAGCGCGGGTGCACCATCTTGATGAACTGCTTGAGCATCTGCTCGGTGACGGTGAAGTCGGCGATCACGCCGTCCTTCATCGGGCGGATGGCTTCGATGTTGCCGGGCACCTTGCCCAGCATCGCCTTCGCCTCGGCGCCGACGGCCTGGATGGTCTTCTTGCCGTTGGGCCCGCCTTCGTGGCGTATGGCCACGACAGAAGGCTCGTCGAGCACGATGCCCTTGCCGCGCACATAGATCAGCGTATTCGCGGTGCCGAGGTCGATGGCCAGGTCCGTCGAGAAATAGCGACGAAAGGATCCGAACATAGTGTGTATGCGGTGCTCAGCGACGGCGCCCACAGCGAAGGAGCGCCTCGCTTGAACCCGACGATTCCATGGAATGAGGGAGAGTGAAAAGGGACAAAACGGCTGTCACGGCTGACAACAAGCGCGAGATTTCAGGCCTGCACTGTGGAGCGGCTGTAACCTGGGTATCGATCAGGCGACGCGCCCGCTGAAGATGGCATGGGCTGTGCGACTGCCGGGTCAATAACCAGCACGGATAATAGCTGATGGACTCGGGTCGCCCGCCCGCTGCGACCCCTCACCGAACTGAATTTTCCATGCCTTTGACCCCCGACGACGTCGGCCGCATTGCGCACCTTGCGCGGCTGGCGCTGCAGCCTGCCGAACAGGCGGCGATGCTGACGCAGCTCAATGCCTTCTTCTCCATCGTCGAGCAGATGAGCGCGGTCGACACCACTGGCGTTGAGCCGCTGTACACGCCGCTGTCGGCCGTCAGCGAGGTCAGCCTGCGCCTGCGCGACGACGTGGTCACTGAAAGTAGCCACCGCGAACTCAACCAGCGCAGCGCGCCAGCCGTTGAAGACGGGTTGTTCCTCGTGCCGCGGGTGGTCGAATGAGCGGGGCCTTGCATGACCTGGGCGTGGCCGAGTTGGCACGCGCACTGGCTGACAAGCAGGTGTCCAGCGTCGAGGTCACCGGCCACCTGCTGAGTCGGATTGCTGCTCACGAGCACCTGGGCGCCTGGCTGTGCGTCGATGCCGACGCAGCGCTGGCGCAGGCCCGCGCCGCGGATGCGCGCCGTGCGCAAGGCGACGTTGCAAAGCTGCAGCCCCTGCTCGGCGTGCCGCTGGCGCACAAGGACATCTTTGTCACCCGCGACCTGCCGACCACCGCCGCCTCGAAGATGCTGGCCGGCTACCGCAGCCCGTTCGACGCCACGGTGGTGTCGCGCCTCGGTGGTGGTGAACCGGGGCGTGGCCCCGGGGGCGAACCCGGCCAGGCGCCTGGCGCCGGCATGGTCACTATGGGCAAGCTGAACTGCGACGAGTTCGCGATGGGCTCGGGCAACGAGAACTCGGCCTACGGTGCGGTCAAGAACCCGTGGGACCTGAGCCGCGTGCCCGGCGGCTCGTCGGGCGGCTCGGCCGCTGCGGTGGCCGCC